>JADFJB010000120.1 GCA_022566355.1 candidate division KSB1 bacterium | reverse complement strand
TTTCCCTTTGTCCCTTTGTGCCTTTGTGCCTTTGTGCCTTTGTTACTTTGTCACTCTGTGCATTTGAACACCTAAACAAATCCTAAATTGCAATATACAATATCCAAAAATTGCAGGATTGAGCTTTGCTAACCAGTAGGACAGACAAGAATGTCTGTTCTAACGGTGATTTGTCCGAGTCAACCAACACTAAACCTCTCAGGTTTCGAAAACCTGAGAGGTTTCCGTTTGCCATTTCACATTTCATATCTTTGCTACTCTGTGACTCCGTGCCTTTGTGGTTTTCTCCGTTGCCATTTGCCGTTTCACGCTCTTGCCGAATACCAGATAAGAAAACACAAAACACAAATAAATCACAAATTCTAAAAATCAAATTACCAAACAGAAGATCCAGTAGGTCAGACATTTTTGTCTGTCCATATCCAAAGTATGGTCAATAAATGGCATGCGGGATAAATGATTATGCTAACCCTAAAAAGCAAATGGCAAATAGCAAAAAATAAAAAATTAAATAAATAACAATGTTAAAACCGAAGATCCGGTAGGACAGACATTCCTATCTGTCCACACCCAAAGGCTCCTACTTAGACAGACAAGAATGTCTGTCCTACCAATTACGTGTCATCGCGATCCACCGGTTGGCGGAGAAGCGATTTCCTCATATGGGCAGGAGATTGCTTCATCATTTCATTCCTCGTAATGTCACCCTTAAAAGCATGCAGGAATGACATTTGATCTATGTTTCTTTCTTTTTACCTTTTACCTTGTACCTTGCTACTTTGCGCCTTTGTAACTTTGTTACTTTGTCACTTTGTGCCTTTGCTACTTTGTCACATTGCCATTTTCATCAATTTTTACCACCAGCCAACGACCGATATAAGACTTTGGATCGATATCGGATAGCCGTGCGGTTTTGCGTCCCTGTTTAGTCAGTGTTGTAATTTCAACATCCACGAGACCTTGTTTTGCTAATCCGAAATGTACCGGCATGGCATTTTGTGAATTGTAGCCAGAACCGGTATCTAAAATATTTGTGCCAAGCAAGACACCGGAATTTGCGTCATATAATCGAACCTCAGATCCTGCTCGCGTGTAGTGACCCCTGGCATCCAGAACGAGAACTTGCAGTGATCTATTTGCACGTTTTTTATCTATCTCATTAAGAACCAGGTGATGCATACCGTCAGAAGCTGCTCCGGTAAGTGCCAGGTCCAGATCACCGTCCTTGTCGAAATCAGCCCAGTGAACACCATGGTCGGCTTTTTGATCCAGGAGAATTTTGGGCGTAATGTCGGTAAAACGGTCACCATCATTGTGGAATAAATAGTCTCGATAGCTCTTACCGCCGGTAATTGTGCCGTTGACATATAAATCGAGGCGGCCATCATTGTCATAATCACCCCAGGCGCCGGTATCGTATCGTTCATCTATAGCCAATCCCATTTGCGCGGCAACATTTTTAAAGCTGCCGCCCAAATTGCGGAATAATCCGTTTGGGCCGTAATTGGCTATAAAAATATCTATATTGCCATCGTTATCAAAATCCACTAGGGTGGGCCGTACACTGCCATAAGCGCTAAACCCCAGAGGTCTTCCACCATTATCTAAACCAAGCTCTGGTGCAACATCGACAAAACGGGTACCATCATTGCGGAACAGACCATTTGCATCACCATCCATGTTGGTGACATAAAGATCAAGATCGCCATCTTTATCAAAATCGAACCATACAGCGCCGACGGTCCGGCGAGGATCATCGATATTGAGTGATTTTGCGACGTTGGTGAATTTTCCATTGTCATTGCGAAAGAGAACATTCGGTTTGTCCCGCAACCCAATGAACAGATCTACATCGCCATCATTATCATAATCAATCCAACATGCCTGGCGAAAACTACCGGTTAAACTTACACCTGTAATCTTTGTCACATCGGTAAAACGCTTGCCATTACCTTCGTTTTTATAAAGCCGGTTCCAGCTTTTCTGTCGTGAAACAAAAGCTACAAACAGGTCGAGATTGCCATCGTTGTTGTAATCCCCCCATGCGGCAGTTCGAGTTACATCGTTATCCGCGACGCCAACATCCGCCGCTACATCCGTGAACTTTCCACCATCGTTGCGATAAAGCCTGTTTGGCTGGCCTCTAAAACCGACGAATATATCCAGGTCGCCATCATTATCGAAATCGGCAATGGCATTGGTTAGAGAATTACCACTTTTGAAAAGATCTTTTTGTGCAATTTTAAACTGCGGCCGCCAATCAGTGAACGGTTTTCGAGGGATACGCTCGTCCCGCATGGCAGCATTATAAGCAAAGCCGGCTAGCACAACGGCATTAATTTTAAGGTCTTCCGGAAGCAGTTTATCGAAAACATCCATGTTCGTATGGTGCGTTCTGGTGCGATATTCTATCCTATCCTGAATGAATTGAAAACCCGGCAATCCGGCCTGGTCAAAAGAAAGTTGATCGGAACCCCGATTACTGAAATTAGAGAGCGTAGAAATTTCAAGATCATAAAAAGGTTTCATCCATTCGGAAAAAATTGATCCTACAAATTTATTGCCCTGCTGATGAACCCCACGAAACCGGCCTGTTCCGTTATCCATATTGAAATAAACTGAAAAGTTCTCATAGTCGGGAAGAATACCGTCCCTGGGATTGCCAAAGTGGTTCGCTACATATGCCCTAGAGCCGCGCAATCCGCCTTCTTCATTACTCCAAAGAGCCGCTCGAATCGTTCGACGTGGAGCTGCTCCGATTGCCTTTAATATTCGCATCGCTTCGAGAACTGTAGCAGAACCCGATGCATTATCGGTGGCGCCGGTACCCGAGTGCCAGGAGTCCAGGTGTGCACCGATCATGACAATCTCATGAGTAAGATCGCTGCCGGGGATCTCTCCAACAACATTATATTCCTGCTTGTCCCTTTGCACAGAATTGACCCTGATTTCGATTTCCAGTTTCACATCAATGTTACGTTCCACCAGCCGGTGGATGCGGTTGTAATGTTCAACTGCAATGGCAACCGTTGGCAGGCTGTTCTTCACAGCTTTAAGTGAACGGTCACGCCGATTGCTGCGCCTGCCAGAAACAAATACAGTACCATCCCCACCCCTGGCTGCAGCCAAAACCACAGCAACCCCTTCAGATTTGAAAAATTCTTCTAACTCAGTAGCGTTGAGATCTTTGGGCCCTTGTGGATTCTGCATCCATTGCTCTTTCCTTCGTTCCCGAATGTTATGATCAATTCCTTCTTCAACAAAAACCTGCAGTGATTTTTCATCGTGACGGATCGCATCTGCAGTGAATCTAGGACCATACTGCCGCCTAGGAGTGGACAAAACAATTGCGTTCTTCAGTTTGCCCTTGTAATTATCCAAATCCGCCTTACTTTTAATATTAACAATGATAGGCTCTCCGGTTATTATTCCATCCGTCCCTGGCGTAAATGCCTGGGGATATCCTATCAGAACCTGGTAATCCGGTTCCAGCATGTGCAGGGAAACATATTCCAAATCCCAGTTCACACCATGTTCACCCCACGATTCGATGGCCGTTGAACTGAGCCCAATCTGATCCATTTTTGCTTTTGTCCATTCTTGCGCCTCACGCATGTTCGACGATCCTGTCAATCTCGGTCCAATAACATCCGTCAGATGCCAGGCATAGTCCATCACCTGGGAGCGATTGAATCCTTCCTCCTTAATTCTCTCAACAATATCCAAGTCTACTTTTTCTTGAGAAACTAAGGGTGACGAAATCAAAAAAACAAAAGCAAAAATCGGCATAAATACATGAGATATTTTTTTGGTAAATAATTCCATATGATTAACTCCTTTTGGTTTTGATTTCACAAATTCTTACTACCAAGGCGCCAAGATAGTGGAAAAATGACAATAGTCAACTATTTGTTTCATTGCGTCCTTCGCGCCTTTGCGGTTTGTCAAATGGCCTTATTTCCGCTCCCCAAATCTGAAACGCTTGACAGCCTTTTCGACAAGTCGACGCAGCTCTTTGATCGGTTCCGGGTTATCGTCAACCTGCAAACGCAAAACCACATCATTGTTCAGCCAAACACCGCCATCCTCTTTGACGATGAGCATAGCCGCCGACTGCATACCGCGTGCATCCCCACCAGCGGCCTGGCCTGCTTCCAGAGCTGCCAGGAGCCGCAACGAAAGATGTCCTTTTGTGTTTTCAAAAGCCGTGACCATATCGTTAACAACCGCTTCACCTGCAAGAATATTGCCTTGAGCCGTAACATATTTACCCCCTTTTTGACCAGCCCAATCCGATGCTTTAGGTCCGGTGTACGCTTTGTATTCACCCTTTGGATTCATAACCGCAAATTGACGACCGTACTTTGTCCAACTGTCCGGACGAGGATCGGGATCATTCTCCCAAACCTGCTTCACAACATCTTCCGGTGAAAGCCCCTTTTTTAATAATGCAAGCGCTTGTGTTCCATAGCTCACATCGACAATGGCCTGTGTTGCGACGATACCCACATTTGCTTCACCCCACAAGACGCCATTGCCAACCGAAAACACCCGGGATTGTACAGCGCCGCCAACTTCGCCGGTTTCGGGATCATAACCGAGAATTGAAAAAGTCGCAACGGGATCCCATTTTTCAGAACTATCATTTATCTGGTACTCATACTGCCACAAAAAGGTAATCGCCACCAAAAAGCCTATCGTGCTTATCGTAACCACAAATATTCTCTTCATGTTAGCCTCATTTTTTTGCAAGTTTGTTAGAGAAGTGGGATAATTATTTAGTTAGTCAATGGGTATTCAACGAAAACAATTTAGCAAATCTAAATATGTTTGTCAATTTGAAAATATAAAAGATAACTCCGATTAATTCTATTAATTTGATTTGCGGTGGATGGATTTTAGTTTGCATTTGTCAAGTATCCCAATTCTTAAAGAAGTTTTGTGAAAATTGGAAATTCACCCGAATTAGAATTTGCAATTTGAAGTCATGTTGAAGAAATCTATTTCCACCAATGTGAAGTATTATGATTACAAATCAATTTTCAATTTTATAAATCTAAACGAATTTATCTCTTGCATGTTAATAAATTATTTGTAATTTTTGAGTAATTATAAAATGCCCTTATACACAACTTTAAAACCACAGGGAGGAAAATGATGGGGGCAGATAAGACATATAGAAACACAACCATTATCCTGATCATAGGTATTGTTTGCTTTTTACTGTGGTTCCAATTCTTCCGCATTGAAAATGAAAATAATGATCCAAATAATACGGAATTGGACGCCCCGGACATTGGCGCAAGCGCCGCTATTGCCGTGCAAGCGGCAACTGCTAAACGGGATAAGCTCATCATGCGCATTTCAGCCAACGGCCGCACACGCGCTAAAAAACAACTCACCTTGACATCCCAAATCACTGGAATCATAAATGAAATCACCGTTAAAGAAGGCCAGGAAGTCGTTTCCGGTGACTTATTGCTGATGTTGGATGATACCGATTATGCACTTGACCTTCGCGAAGCTGAAGATCAATTAACCAGCGCCACAATCGAATACGGCCTTCAACTTGGTATCCAACAAGGCCATGAAAGCAGTAATAGCGCCGAAAACCCCCTGGATATCCATAGCTCGGAAAACAAGCTTAAGCAAGCAAAAAAAGATTTTGCGGCCAACGAAATAACCAGGCCGGAACTCCAACTTGTTGAGCAAGAGCTTGTTGCAGCGAAAATATTTAATAGCCCGGATAAGCGAAAACTTATTGCTTTGAACAAAGGTTTGAGTTCTGCACTAATCAAACGAGACAAAGCCAATTTACAGTTTGAACGCACTAAATTTTTAGCGCCATTCTCAGGATATATCGGAGATATTAAAGTGGTGGTTGGCATGCAGGTAACCCCCGGCACCGATTGTCTTACCCTTGTCGATTTGAATAAACTCTTAATCGACATTGAGATTCTGGAAAGTGAAATGGCTATGGTCCGGGTTGGTAGAAAAGCAGAGGCAATGTTCACAGCGTTCCCGGGTGAAAAGTTTCCCGGAACAGTCATTTCTGTGAATCCTTTGATTGATCCTGAGAAAAAAACCCGCAAAGCTACTATTCAATTGGAAAACCGCGATCATAAAATAATTCCGGGCATGTACTCTTTTGTAAAATTAGAAACGCAAATCTACAAAAATCGTTTGCTAGTGCCCAAAGAAGCGATTGTGTTACGAGATCAACGACCGGTTGTATTTATTGCCAGGAAATCGACAGATGGAAACCTTCGCGCAGTTTGGAGTTATGTGGATATCGGTTTAAAAAATGAGGAATATGTTGAAATTCTCTCTTCCAGGTTCGATCTAAAGGATGGAGAACAAGTCGTGGTTAGTAACCATTACACCATGATCCATGATGCATTAATTCGAATAGTAGAATAATTACAAATATTCTGACACAATATAAGATATTATCAAATGGGAATACGTGAACTTCTGAAATCACAAATAACAAATAAATCCAAAATTCTAATAATTAATGATCAAACATTAATTTTGTGACTTCGAACATTGGTTATTGGATTTTATTTTTTATTTGGGTTTTGTGTGTCGGAATTTAAAATCTTTTCAAATCATGCACATCGCCTATTACACAACCCGACGTCCTATCGCTACTTCCATGTTTTTTCTCGCAGTGGTTTTATTGGGTGTCGTTTCTTTCTCCCGTTTGCCGGTTAACCTGCTACCGGATATTACTTTCCCCCGATTGCTGATTTGGACCAATTATCGCGATGTCGGACCGGTTGAGATTGAAGAGTTTGTCACCATTCCAATAGAAGAAACCGTATCCACAGTGCCCGGTGTTCAGCGTGTTCATTCGACTTCCCGTGCAGGGATCAGCTTGGTCACTGTGGAATTTACCTGGGGAACGGACATGGATTTCACCGCGCTTACTTTGCGGGAAAAGCTGGACAACCTCTCCCCTATCCTGCCAAGAGAGGTCGAACGGCCGGTGATCCTCCGGGTAGATCCGCGCGCCAGACCGATCATGACCCTGGCAATTTCTGGCGGTAAAAATAACCATCATATATATACATTGGCCAGAGATGTTTTCAAACGCCGTTTAGAGCAAATCGACGGCATCGCAATGGCAACGGTTACCGGCGGACAAAAACGTGAGATTCAGGTTGATGTTAACATGGCCCGCCTGACAGCTTTGGGACTTTCTCTTTCACAAATCGAACGAGCTCTACAGTTGGCCAATGATACGCGGCCGGGCGGCAGCATCAAAAAAGGCCGATATCGTTATGCCTTGCGTACGGTGGGTGAGTTCCAATCGGTCGAAGAAATCGGTGCTACTGTGATTAATACCGGATCAGGCTCCAATAATGGTGTAACAATCCGCCTCGATGAGATAGCCACGATCCGGAATTCTTTCCGTGAAAGACAGGGAGTGACTCGCTATAATAACCAGGAAGCAATAGGCCTTTTGGTTACCAAAGAATCCGGCGCCAACACGGTGCAAGTAGCACAAAAAGTCGTTCGGGTCATTGATCAACTCAAGGAACAATACCCGGAAGTGGATTTGGTTTTAGTGGATAACCAGGCTGAATTTATTTCAGGTGCAATAAACCAGGTTAAGCAGTCGTTGATTTTTGGAGGTATCCTGGCCTTTATAGTGTTGTTCTTCTTTCTTCATGATGCTCGTAATCCCATCAATATTGCTATCTCCATGCCGATCTCGATTATTGCGACATTTACTTTAATGTATTTTGCCGGTGTGAGTGTGAACATGGTCTCCCTTGGTGGTTTGGCCCTGGGGGTCGGCATGCTGGTGGATAATTCCATCGTGGTTCTGGAAAATATTTTTCGCCACCAGGAGGAAGGTCTGCCCTTACAAGAAGCGAGCGTGGCAGGTGTGAGTGAGGTAAGCATGGCCATAACTGCATCCACCTTCACAACCATCGCCGTGTTTTTCCCGATTATCTATATTCGTGGAGTTGCAGGACAACTGTTTCGTGATCAATCGCTAACCGTTGTTTTTTCCTTGCTTTCGTCGCTTGTTGTAGCGTTGACTTTATTGCCAATGGTGGCCGCTCGCTGGCAGCGCAAGAATTTGAATAAACCTCAAATTAAAGAATCCGGGGTTCAGGTTGATTCAGGAAACAGGTGGGAAAAACTGATCCTGTTCATAGCTTCTCTTCGTGGAAAAGGGTTTCAATTCATCAAAGGTTTGTTTGGTTTTTGGATCAAGCATTTGACACAATTTTTTCGCCATTTCACACTTCCTGCTTTTCAGGCATTCGACCGTCTCTTTGCCAGGTTCCTGGAATTTTATGAGTTTTGGCTCAAAAAAGCATTAAATCGTACAAAACTTGTGTTGACCGTTACCACAATTTGCTTTCTGTTAATCCTGTTGTTAGGCTGGCAAATCGATAGACGTCTTATGCCAGAAGTAGAACAACACCGTTTTACTATTTCCGTGCAGCTGCCGCCCGGAACCATTTTGCAGGCTACTGAAGAACTCACCACTAAAATTGAAAACCTGCTTTACAAATCGCCGGAAGTGAAAGCGGTATTTTCGCAAGTCGGTTTTATCGAAGAAGATATCCGACAAATTGTGACCAGAACAGGCATGAATACCGCGGAATTGCAGGTTTTTTTGTACCACGATATTTCAACCAAAATCTTTATGCAAGAAATTCAACAATCACTAGCCAGCCTGGGCGCTGAATCAATCACGTTGCGGCAGTCGCAGACAGCCATTGGAGAAATATTAGGCACTAACTTATCTGATCTTGCCGTGCAGATTCGCGGTGATGATCCTGATGCCGCAGCGGTGATTATGGCTACTGTTCGGCAAAACCTTACCAAAATCAAAGGCATATCCCAGGTTTTTTCCAGTCAAGAGGAAAAACGACCGGAGATTCGTTTGATCATCGACCGTGAAAAAGCCGCTGCCTATGATATTGAGCCAAGAGAAATTTCAGGATTTGTCCAACTTTATATGCACGGCTCAGTCGCCACAGATTTCAAAGAATTTGACCGAAAAATTCCCATTTTACTGCGAGCGGGTTTAAGCCACCGCCAGGAATTGGACGATCTTCTGCAGACACCCATCTTGCTGCGAGGAAGATCTGTCCCCCTTTCCCAGGTTATTCGTATCGAAGAAGTATTTGCGCCTGCATCGATTGAGCGTGAGGACCAGGTACGAAAGCACACTTTGTTTGTGGGTATTTCCGAAAGAGGTTATAACGCTGTCGCAAGTGATGTGGAAGAAATGATAGCCGATGTAAAATTACCATCGGGGTTTCAAATTCACATTGGCGGCCAGCGCCAGGAGATGATCGAATCCTTTCGCCAGATGACCTTTGCTTTTCTGCTGGCATTCGTGTTGGTATTCCTGATCCTGGCAGCCCAATTCGAAAGCCTGCTGAATCCGTTCATTATCATCCTGACCATTCCTTTGGCGATTATCGGTGTGGTTATCGGTTTGCTGGTAACCGGCCAAAGCTTCAATGTGATGTCCTTAATTGGGTTGGTTGTGCTTGTGGGTATCGTGGTGAACGACGCCATCATCAAGGTGGATTTTATTAACCAGGCCCGGCGGAAGGGCACCCAGCTTCGGGAAGCCATACTCCTGGCCGGCAAAAAACGGCTGCGGCCTATTTTGATGACGACCATAACAACGGTGCTGGCCCTGCTGCCCATGGCTATCGGCTTTGGCGATGGCGCCGAGCTGCGGCGGCCACTGGCCATCGCAATTATCTTTGGATTGAGTTTCGCGACTGTGCTGACTTTGATTATTGTGCCGGTGCTCTACCAGGTGTTGGATAAGGGAGATCGTGTGCAGCAACACGGTTGACGCACTCCAATTTTATGCTTAATATTCAGTTTTTTCATATGTATGGAAATAGATCCCCTTCGACAAAGTTCAGGGCGCAGCTTCCAGGATGACATGATTGGAAGCTTTAAGCTTAAAAGCCTAATTCATGAATTATTCAGGTTAATATATTATATTTGCAAGAAACCAGGAACCAAAATAAAGAATTTTAACTTCAATTCAACTTGACAATAATTTTTAAATAATTCAATTCATCTTATGACACGATTGATAATAACATTTTCCATTGTTTTTGCATTACTTTTTTTTGATGTCTATTCACAGCAACTAAAAGTTACTCTAAAAGAACAACTGGTAATTGGAGACGATGAAAACGCATCGGATGAATACCTGTTTGCCTACCCTATGCATGTAAATACAGATAGTAAGAACAATATCTATATAGCTGATCAGAATATGTCTAAAATAAGGGTATTTAACCAATACGGTCAATTTATCAAATCAATAGGTAGAAAAGGCCAGGGCCCCGGAGAAATGCAGGAAGTTATGTGTATGACAATCGACCATAATGATGATTTAATCGTTGTCGACCGCATGAGCAGACGGTTTACACGTTTTTCTAAAATGGGAGAAGAATTTACGACCTATCCCATGCCAGATAACTCCTTTATAGATCCTTGGATTATTCTTCCATTAGGGCTGGAATTATATGCTCTTCAATATCGTGTAAGGGAAGACAGTAAGTATTACACGAATAAAGAGAGCTCATTGTACAATAAGAAAGAGGATAAATTGGTTCATATATATCCAATTGATTTCTCTTCAGTTTTGGAGTCGTTTGTTTCCGAAGATGATATTTGGGATCTTAGCCAACCCTTTTTTCGTGCTCAAATAGACAGAAATGCTATTAAAATTGCTACGTTGGGTAATAATGCAATTGTTATAGCACCCTGGATCTATGAAGGCTTGTTATATCTTTACCAAAAAGTTGCCGATCAATGGCAGTTAAAAACGTTAAGAGGTAAAATTCCAACCCATAAGTCTTATAAAATGCTCAATTTTTCAGATTATCCGGACTTAAAATTTCCTAGAGGAGCTTATTTACTTAGTGGCCAAAGTGGCAAATTTGCTGTCCGTATGCAGAATATGAGCAGGGGATTATTTGCTATGAATAATGGAACTATCGTTCATTTTTCAGTTACTAGATCATCAGAGGAAGAAATAATTGATGGTGTTGAGTTATTTGAGCCTGATGGTACATACATCGGTTATGGCCAGTTTGAAAACCACTCCATGGCTATGGAAGTTCTATGGAAAGATAAGGATGATCGATTTTATATCCGTGATTCCATGGGTTTTTCAAAAATACGAGTTATGAGCCTGGAATACCAAAAGATTGATGAAGGAAAATAACAATTTTAACAACGTGAATTGCATGTGTAGAATAATCTGCAAATAATGGGTTGTAAACATATAACTATGCAAGAAACCATTAATGATGGATAGGGTGAAGCAGAATTTCTGCAAATAGTTTCCTCTTAATTTGCTACTTCCCTCTTCAAACAACCCGGCATTTATGCTTTACCTGGTCTAACTATACCCTGCCAGTGTTGCAGAATCTTTGTTTTGTCGCGAAACATCCAGGAATAATTAGTCATCATAGCGAAAGTTTGCATGCTACAACTCCTTATTTTAGCTAGTTGATTAGCAGCCCCCGTTACAGTTACAAATTCTGTAAATATGTCGGAATAATTAACGGAGCATTTAACCTAGGTTCATCAGCAACCAGTAGGACTGATATAGGCAATATGCCGCCCCAATGCGGTTTATTTTCGTTTTTACATCTTTACATCTATACATCTATACATATAATGCCACTAGGTGGTTAATTATTTGATAAACAAAGATTCCGGATCAGTGCAATCCTTAAATCAACGTAAATCTGTGGTCTAAGTTGGCAACCCCTCTATTTTCATAATTTTTAAGGCATTTGTGGTAGGACAAGGGCCCGAACGAAGAAGATAATCGAAAGTCATTTTATTGTCTGATACTTCCTCTTTAAAATGATAATTTTGGATTGTGGAATAGGTTTCGGCAAGTTCAACGAGTTCCAGGTCATGGGTAGCAATCAAGCCTACTCCATTGTTTTTAACAAGCTCCCGCACGTAAGCACGGCTTCCGATCAGTCGCTCGCGATTGTTGGTGCCGCGGAAGATTTCATCGATCAAGTAAAATAATGGACTATCATCATCCGCTGTGAGTTTATCCAATAATTCTTTTAAGCGCTTCACCTCAGCATAGAAATACGAAATGCCATCACTAACAGAATCCATAATCTGGATACAGGTAAATATTCGAACAGGAATCGTTTGAAATTTATCCGCACATACGGATCCTCCGGCAAATGCAAGAACATAGTTGATGCCCAATGTCCGGAGAAAAGTGCTTTTGCCTGACATATTTGAACCGGTAATGATCCCGACCTGCCCTCTATTTTCAAATGAAAAATCATTGGTTTTCCGCTGGTCATCGGATAAAAGTGGATGACCCAAACTTCCACCGAAAAACAACCGGTTATTGTTCGATTCGCTGTGAAATTCCGGAAAGCAAAATTGCGGATTTAAGGTTGCGATATTTGCCAGTGAGTTTAGCGTTTCAATTTCATAATATCGATCCAGCCAAACCGATAATTGTGGTTCCAACCTTTTTTTGTATTGATTTAACTTGTAGGCTAAGTAAAAACTCAGGGGAAAAAGTAAATTTAAAAATAACCAAATAATATCATTTGTTTTGATGGCAATACCTGCAACGATTTTACTAATTTGCTTAAGGAATACTGAAGGTTTCTTTTCTTCCTGCCAAAATGGTTTAAAGAGTTCTGCAATCTTAGAGTCTTTGCGATAATTGTATTTCTCGAGAAATTGAAAAACGGCAATCAATTTTTTTAGCATTTTATCTAGATCAAATGCTTCATTAAATGTTTCCCGTACGAGATGGGTATTCATTAAATAAAGCGTTATGTAAATTAAAATTGTGATCAGCCAATATGCCGGCAGGAAAGAAAACAGGTAGGCAACAAAGAGGATAATGTTGATGGCAGCTAATGTTATCAAACTGACTAAAAGTCGTTTATGTGAATAATCCACGTTATGCTTCTTTAGCCATTCCAAGAATGAATCATTTTGCCATGACTCATCTTCCTCGGACGCCAGGCGGGCGTACAGAGATAATCGATCTCTAAAAGTTGATAACGGCATCAACTCCTTTACCAGGTCTTGCCTATTTCTAATTTGATGTAAATTCAGCTCCGGCTGCAAGAACCAAGACAATAACCTCTGACTTCCGCCAAATGTAGCGGCAGTATCGATTAAATGATGAAGGGAACGATTTCCGGATAAATTCAAATCATTATCCAACGGACATTTATCATCGCCGATTCTTATTTTTGGGTACGGAATATTCGTCCAATCCAAATTCATCCTGGCAACTTGTTCCGATTTAATTTGCATCCATATTTTATGTTTTGAGATACTCTTTATTAAAATCCTGTGATATCGTGCAATCATTGCAAATCCAGCAACAAAAAAGACTATGCTAACCCAACCTGTCCACTCTGAAATAAATGTGAAGGATAAATAAGCTGCAAGAATGCCAATCAACACGATCGATAACCGTAACCATGAATATCTTGAACTCATCTTTTTAAGCCATTCAATTCGTCTTTGCAAAAAGTCAATTTGCTTTTGCATGGCCAATCTTTTACGTTGTTTTTTTTGATAAAGCATCAGCAATTTATCTTGAAACTAGTCCTTCACTGGTTTTTAAACTTGTGTGATAACTCAGGCTAGGGGTTGTTTAATACAATAATAGTAACTGTTCCGCTATTAGCATCCCGACGCTTCGGGATTAGTAAAATTAAGTGAGAAATTTAGGACTCT
>JADFJB010000119.1 GCA_022566355.1 candidate division KSB1 bacterium | reverse complement strand
GGATACACCAACCAAGCTCCTCCTGGCGCAAAACCAAGTGAAGGGTTTCAACGAGAAAATAGCCTGCTGCCACCAGCTAAAGGTACAGCGGCAGGAGGCGGATATTCGACTGCCGGTGACTTGTTAAAATTCATCAACGCATTTCGAAGTTTCAAGCTGTTGAGTCCTAAATACACCGCTATGGTGAACCAAGTATTATGAAGATGTCGAGCACGCTCCTAGAAGGTTAAGGGGAGGCATTGGCATGGCAGGCGGCGGTCAAGGGATCAATGCGGTCTTAGAGATCGAGTATGGTCCTGGGGATATCGTGATTGTGCTCTCGAATTATGATCCACCAACGGCTTCAAAATTGGGGGGGCAAATCATGAGAACATTGGTTCCAAACATAAATTAATGCGAAATAGGCTTCGTAAAAAAGCGCCTCTCCCATTTCGCTCCCGGAGAAAAACGCCGTCTGTGACGATGTAGTGGAAATGAATATGTCCATTAAGCGAAGCCCCAAAGTGGTGCACAAACGCCAAGGCACCGAAACGCGAACCGGCCGGAGCTCCGGGTAAGTCGTTTGCAAAAGATGTTTATATGGCAAGCAACAAGAATCAATAGTAGTTCATCTCGTCCCTCGCTCTGCGTGACGAATACAGCCTGGGGCGCTGCCGTGACCCGCGTGAGAAAGCAAGTCGAAGTATGGTGATATTAACCATAACAAATGGTATTCCAATATCGTACCCTTCTTAGGTGATCCTGCCTTGAATGGAATGGGGTAAGATAATACACATTTTTTTACCATTCAAGTACACCTTTACCGGTGCACTTTCATTATGCCAATAACCTAATCCGCCAAAGTATCCACATCAAAGAAATACGTTTCTTTGCGAATTTGTACCTCAATTATCGAATCAGGATGTTTGTCGATTACTTCCCTTGCTCCTTTATCACCTTCGATTTTTAACAGATCATCAATGAAATTCTTAGAGAAGATAACCGGATTCCCTTTTCTGTATTGAAATGTGGGAACAATGATGGAAGGTATTTGTGAGTTAATAAATGTGTCTAGTAAGTTTTTTATATAGTCCATTGTGATGTATGGCATATCCCCCAGACAGATCATATAGCCTTCGGTTTTTTGTGAAGCTGCCGAAACCCCGCATTTGATAGAGCTGGCGATTCCTGTTTGAAATTCGCTATTATGAATGATGTGAACATTAGAATGTTTTATGGCTTCCGCTATTTTCTCATGTTCGTAACCCGTCACCAAAATTACTTCTGCAATAGGTAAGTTAGTCATCGTTTTCACTACGTGTCCAAATATTGAACTGTCCATGAAGGGTTTGAGGAGTTTGTTCTTATCACCAAATCTTGTAGAACTGCCGGCTGCAAGGATGATTGCTGTGATGTTATATTTCATGTTAACAAGATTTACGGGAATGCAGCTTACTAGATTTTTGAAGAGCCCCGCGCTGCATCGCTTTTCTCTTTTCGCTTTTCGGAAACAATCTGCGCTAAAATGCTTAATGCAATCTCTTCCGGTGTTCTTGCGAGAATGTCCAATCCAACCGGCGCGTATATTCGATCTATTTCTTCAAGCGAAAAGCCAGCTTCTAATAATCTCTTTTTTCTTTTTTCATGGGTCTTTTTGCTGCCCAGAGCGCCGATATAGGCTACAGGACTTTTCAATAAAATATGTAACGCAGGGTCGTCAATTTTAGGATCGTGGGTGACCAGGACAGCATAAGTGTCCTCATTCAACTCGATGTTTTCTAATGCTTCTTCCGGCCATTTTTCGAGGAGCTGATCCGGTGGAACCGGAAATCTCTGCCGGTCTGCAAAGATTTTCCTGGGATCGATGACGATGGTTTCAAATTCCAATTTTCTTGCTAATTCCACAAAAGGGATTGCTATATGAGAAGCTCCAATGACAATGACTCGATCCCGACGAGGAAACAGTTGGGCAAAAATTGGAATACCACCAATTGTTATTTCTAGGCTCTTTCCGGATTGAAATGTATCAATAGCTACATCCCTTGCTTTGTTTGTTAATTCACCCCAGTCTCCCAGGGAATTGCCATTGGCATAAACAAGAAGATGTCCTTCTGGCTGACCGTCTAACCTGGAGATCATAACCACAGGAAGGTTGTTTTCAATTGCTTTAACTATCGCATGCCATATTTCTGTATCAAAAATCTGATTTGTAAACGCCGGGTGCTTCTCAACAAGAACTTTAATCTTTCCACCGCAAGTCAATCCAACCGACCAAGCAGTATCATCCGAAACACCGAATTCAAGTACCTTGGGAATACCGGTTTTTAAAACAAGTTCCGCTTCTTCGATCACTGCATTTTCAACACAGCCACCGCTTACCGAACCGGCTATGTGTAATTCTCCTGTGATTGCCATCACAGATCCAACTTCCCGGGGTGCCGAACCCCAGGTTTGGATCACTGTGGCAGTGGCAAATAGGTTGCCTTCACTAACCCATGATTTTAATTGATTTAAAATGTCCCGCATAATTTAATAATTGTGAAATGACAAAATAATCTTGTATATTCAACATTCGCCTAAATAGATCATTACTTTGTTCTAACAAATTTGTTTTCACAAACTAGTTAGATTTATGTGAAAATTCCAGTTCCTTTTGTATTCAAATGGTTAAGGTTTTAATTTGAGCGATTATTTTACTTTAGGAATTTTTTGATGAAGGTTGATGCAATCATAACAGGTTCGGGGCAGGGTGGAACCCCATTGTCTCACCGACTGGATTATTTGCGTTAATGGATAACGTTAAACCTGCCGATTGATGAAAAAATTCTTAAAATCTAGGACCAAAGAAAAAATATTAATATTAATTATGAAAATAAATCTTTAATTTGGCGTATAAAAACAATAAATTTGTAAAGATAACTATTAAATGATTAGATAAATAAATAATTTATGATAGAATTCATAAAGAGGTTGGGTTTATGAAAAAGAAATTATTAAAAGGTTTTATACTCGTTCTTTCGCTTTCTATTTTATTGGGAAGCAAGACCTATGATTCTGATAAAATTTCCTATCAACAATTATCACCGGAACAGGAACATCAGCAAATAAGCCGGCTTATAGTGCGCTTGTTAACCCAAAAACACTACCAGAAAAGAGAAATTAATGATTCTCTATCCTATGAAATTTTTGACCGTTATATCGATCGTCTCGATCACAGCCGCATTTATTTTCATGAGTCGGATATCCAGTCATTTGAAAAATATCGTTACCAATTGGATGACTATTTAAAGAAAGGGGATGTTGATGCTGCTTACACAATGTTCAATGTATATCAACAAAGATTAGCGGAACGGTTGGAATATGTTTTTAATCGTCTCAAGACAGAGTTTGATTTTACAATTGATGAATATATTGAATTTGATCGTGAGACTTTACCCTGGTCAAAGACAACAGCAGAACTCGATGAAATTTGGCGCAAACGCCTAAAACATGATGCCCTTAATCTAAAACTCTCCGGCAAAGATTGGGAGGGGATAACCAGCACTTTAGAAAAACGCTATAAAAGAATTCAAACCAACCTGTCTCAATTTCAAAGTGAGGATGTTTTTCAAATATTCATGAACGCACTTTCAGAATCATTTGATCCCCACACCAGTTATTTCTCCCCTAAGAGTTTTGATGATTTTAAAATTAGAATGAGCCAGGCATTTGAAGGGATTGGCGCCAGGTTACAGACTGAAAATGAGTTTACAAAAGTTGTGGAGATTGTTCCTGGGGGCCCTGCTGATAAAGGAAAACTTTTATTTCCAAATGATAGAATCATAGGAGTAGCTCAAGGTCCTGACGGTGAACTGGTTGATGTTGTTGGTTGGCGGCTGGATGATGTGGTTCAATTAATTCGGGGAAAGAAAGGGACCACGGTGCAATTACAAATTTTGTCGGCAGAAAGAGGTGCAAATGCGGCGCCTGAGACTATTGCGATCGTCCGAGATAAAGTGAAACTTGAAGATCAATCTGCAAAAAGTGAAATCCTGGAAATTGAACATGGTGAAAAGGACTTTAAATTTGGGGTAATAACAATCCCAACTTTTTATTCAGATTTTGAAGCAAGGCGAAGAGGCGAAAAAGAATACAAGAGTACCAGTCGAGATGTTAGAAAACTATTGGATGATTTAAAACAACAATTAGTCGATGGGATCATCATCGATCTTCGTAACAATGGCGGTGGTTTTTTGAATGAATCGGTTGAATTAACCGGGTTGTTTATTGAGCAAGGTCCGGTAGTTCAAGTTCGGGATCGGCGTGGCAGAGTTAATGTAGAGAGAGATTCGGATAGAGAATTAGCTTATGATGGACCGCTTGCAGTACTTATGAACCGGCTTAGCGCTTCGGCTTCGGAAATATTTTCTGCAGCTATACAGGATTACAATAGAGGAATCATCATTGGCAGTCAATCTTTTGGCAAAGGTACTGTCCAAAACGCCATTGATCTGAACAGGTACGTGAAAAACCCATCGAAAAAATTGGGTCAACTTAAATTAACCGTAGCTAAATTTTATCGTATCGATGGCGGCAGTACTCAACATGTGGGAGTAATCCCGGACATCTCCTTTCCTTCTCGATTTAATCTAATGGAGATCGGTGAAAATTCGAGAGACAATGCTTTGTTATGGGACGAAATCGAACCCCTTCAATATGATAATCTAAAGGCTGTTTCAAAGGTTATACCGCAATTGGATCGTCGATCAAATCTACGATTATCCAGAAACGAGGATTTCGCCAGTTTGAAAGAGAATCTGGCTGAGTATAAAGATCGTCGAGAGAAAACACGGGTTACGCTACAAGAAGATAAACGGAAAAAAGAACGGGAAAAAGCGAATAAAAAGAAAGATTCGGATTCGTCAAAGGATGTTGATGCCAATAAGGATAAAAAGAAGAAAGATTTGTTGTTGAATGAAAGCGCTCATATTTTAAGTGATTACATCATAATATCACAAAATTAAAATTCATAAGCCAATCTTGAAAATTATTATTCATATGAGATGAATCGCAGTGTTTGCGAGAACCCAGGATAATATATTTCTACGAACTTACAAACTCCGCAGTTGAAGTTTTTCTTTTACGCCCTGTCATGGATCCGCTCGATAATTATCTCAACGAAATAAAAACCCAATTTATAAAACATAAGGGACTTATTGAAAACTCTATTCACCAAATAAATGAAAAACAATTCTTTCACCAAATGGATGAAGCATCCAACAGTATTGCAATTCTTGTGAAACATTTGTCGGGGAATTTGATTTCTCGTTGGTCGAAATTTCTTACTTCAGATGGCGAGAAGCCGGATCGAAATCGGGATGCCGAATTCATTATCGCCGAGTCTGACACAAAAAATGAACAAGAAACAGGCTAAATGAAAAAGTCAAGTTTGAATAATGATCTAAACAATTATTCAAAAACCAATCGCAAATTGTGGAATGGTTTGACAAGAATTCACGAGAAGTCAGATTTCTATAACCTGGAAGAATTTAAATCAAGCCGCAATTCATTGAAACAAATTGAAATAGAAGAAGTTGGGGAAGTTGCCGGTAAATCCATCCTTCACTTACAATGCCATTTTGGCTTAGATTCACTCTCCTGGGCGGTGAAAGGGGCGCAAGTAACCGGTGTGGATTTTTCGAGTGAAGCGATTTCTCTTGCCGATTCATTAAGCCGGGAATTACAAATACCTGTACATTTCATCTGTTCGGATATATACGATTTGCCGGATAGTCTAAACCAAAAATTCGATATCGTCTTTACATCTTACGGTGTCCTTAATTGGCTGCATGATTTGAATAAATGGGCAAGTTTGATTGCTCATTATCTCAAACCTGGTGGTTTCCTTTATATGATTGAATTTCATCCTTTGCTAGGTATGTTAAATGATGATGGAGAATTTGAATATGGTTACTTCTTTCATTCTCAACCGGAACGTTTTTTTCAGCAAGGATCTTATGCAAATCCGAATGCGGATTTTTCGCAAGAGTCGTATGAGTGGACGCACGGCTTAGGTGAGATTGTTACTGCTTTAATCAAAACGGGACTTGAAATCGAATTTCTTCATGAATTTCCTTTTAGTTCCTATAATTGCTATCCATTTCTGGAAGCAAAAAAACCTGGACAATATGTTCTAAAAAATGAGCGCCCCTCAATTCCGCTGATGTTTTCTATAAAGGCAAAAGTCTGATTATTTGATCAATTTATAAAAATGGGTGCCTCAACACAAAAGTTCTCTTGATTGAAATAAAATAAATCTGTAAAATAATGTTTTAATTTAAGTTAAATCATCCACAAATATTTATGATAGAGAAAATTAAACTTTCACTTTCGGTAAATGGAGAGAAGTACGAGAGATCAATACCTCCGAATCTGCTGTTAAGTGATTTTATCCGACAGGAGTTAACCCTAACCGGTACACATGTCGGTTGTGAGCATGGTGTTTGTGGTGCGTGTACAATTTTACTGGATGGCCAGGCAGTTCGGTCTTGTATATTATTCGCTGTGCAAGCAGACGGACATGATCTGCTTACCGTTGAAGGCTTGACAAAAAATGGCGACGAGAACCTCCATCCGCTACAATCAGCTTTCCGGGAAGCACATGGATTGCAATGTGGATTTTGCACGCCTGGTATTTTGCTTACTTTAATCCCTTTCCTGGAAGATTATGAAAATCCCAGTGAACAAGAAATTAGAGAAGCATTATCAGGTAATCTCTGCAGATGCACGGGATACCAGAATATTGTAAAAGCAGTAATACTTTATTCAACACAAAGGTATAAAGATAAACCACAGAGACACAGAGACACAGAGACACAGAGACACAGAGAAAAGAAAGTGAAACGAGAAGAAAGAAATAGACTGAGCGGAATTATTCTCGATTCATCCATTGAAGTTCATAAAAGGCAAGAATATTCACCACAGAGGCACAGAGACACAGAGAAAACAAATGAATCGAGTAGAAAGAAATAGTTTAAGCGGAATTATTCTCGATTCATCCATTGAAGTTCATAAGAATCTCGGACCTGGTCTGTTGGAATCAGTATATGAAACTTGTTTGTGTAAAGAGTTAAATCTTAAAGGAATTAAATATAAAAAGCAGCTTTCATTGCCTATCAATTATAAAGGATTTCAATTAGATTCAGATTTTAGAATAGACATTTTAATTGAAAACGAAATCATCGTCGAATTGAAAGCAATAGAGAGTTTATTGCCAGTTCATGAAGCTCAATTGTTAACCTATTTAAAACTTGCTAATAAAAGATTAGGTTTGTTAATCAATTTTAATGTGCCAAAGTTAGTAGATGGATTTAAACGAATGATTAGTGGATTTGATTAAAAAACTCTGTGTCTCAGTGCCTCTGTGGTAACTTTTTAAGAAAGAACAAAATTGCAAAAGTACTTCGGTAAACCAATCTTACGAAACGAAGATCCGCTGCTGCTTACCGGGCAAGCCTTGTTTGTAGATGATGTGAACCTTAGTGGGATGTTGCACGCTGCTTTTCTCCGCAGTGATTATGCTCACGGTAAAATCAACAGTATCGATGTCTCTGAAGCGCTTAAACGACCGGGCGTTATTGCTATTTACACAGCTGAAGATTTGGGGGATTATTGGCAACCTGGACCCTTGTTGGTACCGCCTCCACCCATCAAGGATTTGATCTTTCATGAAAGAACGCAAGTCCCATTGGCAAAAGATAAAGTCAGGCACGTGGGAGAAGCGATAGCTGTCGTTGTTGCGGAGAGCCGCTATGTTGCTGAAGATGCATTGGATGATATTTTTGTAGATATCGATCCTTATGGTGCTGTCGTGGATATTGAAAAAGCATTATCACCGGATGCTCCTTTAATTCATGATGATCTTAAATCCAATCTGGCAGCACATGTCATTCAGGAAAAAGGCAATTATGAGTCGATCAAAAACCAGGCTGATTGCATTATCAAACGGCGTTTTATATACGACCGGGGTGTTGCGGCAGCAATCGAAAATCGCGTAGTCGTTGCGAATTGGAACGATAAGAGTAAGAAATTAAAGATATGGGATACGACCCAGGCACCGATTCCTATTCGGAATGGCCTTGCGGCAATGCTGGGACTTTCTCAAAATCAAGTCAGGGTGATTGCACCTTTTATCGGTGGAGGTTTTGGTCCTAAGATTATGATGTTTTATCCGGAAGAAGTATTGATCCCATGGATATCAATGAAATTGAAACAGCCGGTTAAGTGGACAGAAGATCGGAAAGAAAACTTTTTTGCGACGACCCAGGAACGGAGCCAGATCCATGATGCGGAAATTGCCTTAACAAAAGAAGGTAAAATACTAGGTGTGCATGACGTATTCATCCATGATACCGGCGCTTATGATCCTTATGGATTGACAGTTCCTATCAATAGTCAATGTACGCTTTTGGGGCCGTATGATATTCCCAATTATTACTCTGAGTTTAAGGCTGTATTTACCAATAAAACTACTGTAACACCGGTTCGAGGGGCAGGCCGCCAACACGGTGTTTTTGTTATGGAACGGCTGCTTGATTTTGCCGCAAAAGAATTAAATATTGATCGGACAGTTATTCGCAAGAGGAATTTTTTGAAGCCGGATCAGTTTCCTCATAATCATCAAATTATCTTCCAGGACTTTAAGCCGTTAGTGTATGACAGTGGTGATTATCAACCTGGTTTCGAAAAAGCCGAGAAGATTATTGGCTATGACCAATTTATAAAAGAGAAATCAAAACATCATTCACAAGGAAAGCATCTTGGCATTGGCATTGTTTCTTACATCGAAGGAACGGGTATTGGCCCCTATGAGGGCGCACGGGTTTCCATAGATCCAAATGGTGAAGTTTGCCTGGCCACTGGGGTTGGCACCCAGGGACAAGGGCATTTTACTTCATTTGCCCAAATTGTATCCGAAGTGTTGTCCGTCGAGGTGAGCAGTGTAAAAGTGATGACCGGGGATACCAATGAATTTAACTGGGGCACCGGAACCTTTGCCAGCCGTGGCGCTGTCGTAGCCGGTAACGCCTGTCATGCTGCGGCGCTAGCAGTTCGAGACAAAATATTTAATTTGGCTTGTGAAGTATTAGAAACAACTGAAGGCAACCTTGAGCTAAATTCCGGATCAGTCTTTGTCAAAAACAATCCGGACAAAAACATTTCGCTGGGTGAACTGGCAAAACTGGCCAACCCACTCCGTGGCGCCGTAAAGCCGGGAACAGAACCCGGTCTTGAAGCGACTGCTTATTTTGGCCCTGAGCGTGGCAGTACTGCCAATGGTACACATGCCATGATTGTTGAAGTAGATGTGGATACCATGATGGTTAACATAAAAAGATATGTCGTTGTCCACGATTGTGGCAAGGTAATCAATCCAATGATCTTAGAGGGACAAATTCAAGGAGGCGTTGCGCACGGTATTGGAAATTCGTTTTATGAACAATTGATTTATGATGACAACGGACAGCTGTTGAATGCATCTTTTATGGACTATCTTCTGCCAACCTCTTTGGATGTGCCGAATATTGAATCTGACCATACGGAAACACCTTCTCCTTTTAATCCTCTCGGTGTAAAAGGCGCAGGCGAAGCCGGAGCAATACCAACCGGTGCGTTGTTCGCTCAAGCTGTAGAAGATGCCTTATCACAATTTAATTTGGAAATCTGTGAAATTCCGTTAAGCCCTAACCGTCTTTTTGAGATTTTTGAAGAGGCGAGGAATAAATAAAAAATATAACCACAGAGGCACAGAGTTACAAATGAGAAAATAAAAAGAACAAATATAAAGCAGTTATGGCATTTTTTAATCTCTGTGCCTCAGTGCCTCTGTGGTAAAAAAGATTTAAGAAATAGTAAGGAAACCAGTTAAATGAAAATAGAAAATGAATTTTTGTTTCAAGGAAATCGTGAAAAGGTCTGGGAAGCGCTCATGGATCCAAAATTATTGGCAAAAGCCATACCTGGAACTGAGAGTCTGGAACAAATCGGTGAGGATGAATACAGTGGCTTACTGAGAGTCGGGATTGGGCCCGTTAGTGGCAAATTTACTATTCAAATTAAGCTTACAGACAAGACACATCCTGAAAGTTTTAAAATGCAAATATCGGCCAAAGGCATTCCCGGATTTGTGAACGGCTTAGCGAATATAGAATTGACTGAAGAGTCGGAAAATTCAACTTTGATGAAGTATACAGCGGAACTGAGCATTGGCGGAAAGATAGCGATTGTCGGTCAAAGATTGTTGGATTCCGTCGGGAAAAGTATGACAAAGCAGGGCCTGGAAGCATTAAATAAAGAATTGCAAATCAAACTTAAAGATTAGTAGTACTTTTCAAGTTTAGTATCAGACAAATGAAACCAGCCCCATTTAAATTCTTCGCCCCGACTTCTATTGATGAAGCATTAGACCATCTGGAAAATTATGGTTACGATGCCAAAATTTTGGCTGGCGGACAAAGCTTGATTCCGACCATGAATTTCCGTTTGGCTCAACCAGCCGTATTAATCGATCTAAACAAAGTGAAGGATTTATTTTTTGTTAATCAGAGCGAATCTGGCGCTATTCGGATCGGTGCGATGACCCGCCAACGGCAAATTGAAAAAAGTGAATTGATAAAAGATCAAGCCCCACTTATTCATGAAGCCATGCCATTTATTGCTCATCCCCAAATTCGAAATCGCGGCACAATTGGCGGCAGCATTGCCCACGCCGATCCTTCCGGAGAACTCCCTGCGCTTGCGCTTGCCCTGGAAGCAAAATTCAAACTGGTTAAAAAAAGTGGTGAACGATGGGTAGTTGCTCAGGATTTTTTTATTGGATTATTTTCTACGGATTTACAACCGGAAGAGATCCTTACTGAAATTTCAATTCCGGTTTTGGCAAAGAGGAGTGGATGTGCTTTTCAAGAAATATCCCGCCGCCATGGAGACTATGCCATGGTTGGCGTCGCGGCAGTGGTTACATTGGATGAGCACGGAAAATGTGAAAATGCAGCGATCACCCTTCTAAGCGTAGGTGATGCTCCGGTTCAAGCCCATAAAGCAGAACAATTATTGATCGGGGAAAAGGCAAGTGCGAAGGTGATTGAAGCGGCGGCTGAGATGGTCTCTTCATCGGACATCGACCCTCCAAACGATATCCATGCCTCTGCTAAATTTCGCCGGCATCTGGCCAAAGTATTGACCAAAAGAGTGCTAACCCAGGCGTTTCAAAGAGCGAATAAATCTTAATATTCTAAAGAAAGAGATTGATGCGGAAACCCTCGAATTTGTATGAATTGGTCGAGCTTTCTCACGACCTTCCTGAAAGCCGATTGAGCAACGCCGATATCTCTCCCACTAAAATAAGTGAACGAACCTGGAACTATTGGCATATCGCGGCGCTCTGGGTCGGGATGAGTGTATGTGTCCCAACTTATATGCTGGCGGCCAGCATGATCAGCGCCGGCATGAATTGGTGGCAAAGTCTTTTCGTGATTTTTCTTGGCAATTTTATCGTCTTAATTCCACTTGTTATCAATGCCCATGCCGGCACAAAATATGGGATTCCCTTTCCGGTTTATGTGAGGTCATCATTTGGCACAATGGGGGCTCACATCCCATCGATACTGCGCTCATTGGTCGCCTGCGGTTGGTTCGGTATCCAAACCTGGATTGGCGGAATGGCCATTCATGCCATCATTAGTATACTTTGGGAAAGCTGGCAAACCCTGGGCGGCAGCTGGAGTTTTATGGGCTATGGTTTGCCTCACTATACCAGTTTTATGCTGTTTTGGCTGATCAATATGTACTTTGTCTGGGCCGGAACCGATTCGATAAAATGGCTCGAAACTTTAGCGGCGCCTTTCTTATTGGTAATGGGAATTTTGCTCCTGGTTTGGGCTGCACTAAAAGTGGGTGGGATTGGCACTATTTTAGACAAATCCAACGACCTGATTCAAAGCCGCGAAAGTTTGTCTTTTTGGGGTTTTATTTTTACACTTTTCATCCCCTGGCTTACCGCAATGGTGGGGTATTGGGCCACTTTGTCATTGAATATCCCGGATTTCTCGCGCTATGTGAAGAGCCAAAAAGATCAATTGCTGGGTCAAACCATTGGTATTTTAACCGCGATGCCGCTCTATGCATTTATTGGCATTGCCGTAACCAGCGCTACGCTGATTCTATATGGCGAGGCTATCTGGGACCCGGTTAAACTTTTGACAAAACTTACCGGCGAGTACAACAGCCCCCTTTTAGGCATTCTCGCCATGTTCGCTTTGGCAGTTGCAACACTCAGTACGAATATCGCTGCAAATATCGTTTCTGCTGCCAATAGTTTTTCAAATTTAAATCCGCAAAAGATCAGCTTTCGCATGGGTGGATTAATCGCCGGCTGCATGGGTATTTTAATTATGCCGTGGAAATTGCTGGATATGTATTTAACCTGGCTGATTACTTATTCAGGACTGCTTGGAGCTGTCGGTGGGGTTATATTATGCGATTATGTTTTCATCCGAAAGGGCAACCTCAATCTTGAGGATCTTTACCAAGAAAAAGGCGAGTATGCCTATAAAAATGGCTTGAACCGAAAAGCGCTAATCGCCCTGGTCGCGGGCATTCTTGTCGCATTAATGGGGAAAGTGTTTGCTGGTCTGGAATTCCTGTTCAATGGCGCCTGGTTTTCGGCGGCAATCGTTTCTTTTATGGTTTATTATTTTTTGATGAGAAGTAATATTGATAAAGTTACAAACGATAAATGATATGGCTTCCTCTGTGAAAGATTACTTCACTAACTCATCATTTGTTAAATTTTTGGATTTCCAGGCCAGGCAGATGTTTATAGTGTTTATCATTTCCGGTAATCAAAGGTATTTTTGTAATAATAGCACTCGCCCCAATCAAAGCATCTGCTAGTTCCATTGAATGACTTAGCGTGTATTGTTCTATAAAGAACATCGCTTTGGTTGAAATCATATCATTG
Source organism: candidate division KSB1 bacterium (assembly GCA_022566355.1). Classification (NCBI taxonomy): domain Bacteria; kingdom Pseudomonadati; species Candidatus Zhuqueibacterota bacterium. The sequence continues at coordinate 790 of JADFJB010000119.1, read as the reverse complement.
ATTTGCAGCACATTAACATTCAATATGCTTAGCGCCTTTTTAAAATGATTTAATTCATCTTTATTTCTTACCCCTTGTATAATTTCCATATAGGTAATTACCGAAATGGAAAAATCATTTAGAGAGTGAATTAACTTAATGGCATTTTCATTTTTTCTTGAATACCAGATTAACACATCAGTATCGACAATCAATAGGATCTCCCTTGCCTGATTTTTCGAACATATCCTTCTACATCTTCCATGTCTTCACGGTTTTGCCACATTCCACAAAATTTATTGTCCTTATTGGTTTCCGTTTGATTTTGAATGCGAACAATCTTTACACAAGGTTTTCCATGATAGGTAATGGTAACCTCTTCTCCTCGCATTGCTGCATCAAGTATTTCTTTAGTATGGAATCTTAGATCTTTACTTGTCGCCTTCATAAAACCTCTCACGGTAATAGTTGTTATATTAAAATATAAACTTTTAAGAAGATAGCAAGAAAAAATGTGGAGGTTAAAAGAAATAGAAGTTTGGTGACTATGAATATTTGCCCCTCAATAAATATCGTTTCTGCTGCCAATAGGTTTTTCAAATTTGAATCCGCAAAAGATCAGCTTTCGCATGAGGGGATTAATCGCAGGCTGCGTGGGTATTTTAATTATGCCGTGGAAATTGTTGGATATGTATTTAACCTGGCTGATCACTTATTCCGGGCTGCTGGGCGCTGTCGGTGGGGTTATATTATGCGATTATGTTTTCATCCGAAAGGGCAACCTCAATCTTGAGGATCTTTACCAAGAAAA
>JADFJB010000118.1 GCA_022566355.1 candidate division KSB1 bacterium | reverse complement strand
GAGTGAAGGATCTTGTTTGAAACTCGTTTTAACTCTAGTATAATCAAGTTATTAAGGGTTGTACCAGCAAGATTCTTCGCAGGCGCTCAGAATGACATTTTAATGATATTGCGCATTCTGCGACAGCCTGCGTGAACGGGATCTATTTCCATACATATGAAAAAGCAGAAAGTTAAGCATGAAAATAGCGTGAAATGATCTTTTCTTGGATACCAATTATAAGGTTTATGAATAAGTCAGGTTAACCGAATTTGAATACGAAATAATTATGAGGTCGATAGAATTATGAAACATAAAGGGATTTTTATTGCAGCCATAACCCCTTTTAAAAATGAAAAAATCGATTTTGATGCCTTAGCGCATAATTTTGATTTATGGAACAAATCCAACGTTTCAGGATATCTGATTCTTGGATCTACGAGTGAGTTCGTTTCGCTTACCTATTCTGAAAAGATCGAAATCATGCAAGCTGCTAGAGAGCTGATCCCTTCAGATAAGGTAATGCTGGCTGGAGTTGGATGTCACTCAGTATTTGAAACAGTTCAATTATCAGATCAGGCAGCAAAAATTGGCGCTGATGGAGTTTTGATAGTAACTCCACATTATTATATTTCTAAGATTACTACTGTATTTCTTAGGCGATATTATCTGGCAATCGCAGATAAAATTTCTTTACCTATTTTCTTGTATAATATTCCTCAATTTACAGGAGTAAGTATAACAACTGAATTAGTAAAAGTATTGTGCCAGCATGAGAGGATTGTTGGAACCAAAGACAGTACCGGTGATTTATCTCGCGTTTTTGATCTTGTAGAAACAGAAGAAGGAATAAATGTTTTAGTTGGGGATGTTAATTCACTGGTGGCTTCATTGCAGATGAAAGCGGATGGCGCGATTTTAGCGATTGCAAATGCATTGCCTCAAGAGCTTTGTGAAGTTTATCAACTTTGCAAACAAAACCAAACCGAAAAAGCCGTCGAGAAAATGACAAATATTATTAAACTGACAAAGGACACATTAGGTAAATTCGGTATTCCAGGATTGAAAGAGCTTATGAAAATGGCAAACTACCAACCGGGAGATCCTCGAATGCCTTTCTCTCCAGTCAATGAAAAACAAGCGACCGAAATATCAAAATCATTTAAGCATTACAGTCAATCGAAACAATAAACTAAGTTTTGAATTCATTCTTCATTATTTTTTGTTGAAAATTGATATAATAATTGTTAATATATTTTAACATTTATCGTATACTCCAAATTTATTAAATACCCCTATTGGGATTTATTTTAAATGCATATTAATACTGAAACAGCTACAAAACCCGTTCGTGGAATACCCTTTAGCCGGTTTGTAGGTGATTTGAATAGAAAAGCAGTCGTCATTATTTCAACTTCACCTATCGCTCCCAGGCTCATCCCGGTAAACCAACTCCAGTATGCTTACTATTTAATTCCCTACGATGCCAAAGCGAATGATTTGCATTTACTGCATAAATATCCGGTACTTGAAGCCATTCAGAAAGATATAAATTGTGCTTTTCCAATTGAACGGATTAGAGAATTGGCAGAATCCGGATTTATACTTTCTCCGACACCTAATCATATCTGTGTGGATTCTGCACAAATAATAACGAAGAATGTTAAGGGTGATCTTGCATTGAAGATCGCGGAACTGGTTGAAGCTGAAGAAGCAGATGCTGCAATTGTTCTTGGCGCAGGAGTGTTGGGTCATAGAAATTCTGCAATTATTCAAAAAGCAATTGAAGATCGTGGGATTCCATCTGTGACAATTTCCCAATATCCAAGACTAAGTAGGCTTTATCATGTTTCTCGAATAGTTTATCCGGTGGGCTTCCTCCCGGGTCATATTGTAGGTCCACCAAATTTTGCAGAATTGCAACGTGAAGTCCTTCGTGATGCATTGGAACTTCTAACAACTGCTACTAACCCATTAAGTATATTGGAAAAAGAATATCCGCAATATCCGGTCCAGCCAATAAAAAAAAGGTTCCAGTTTTGGGACCAACCCCGGTATCGAAAGAATAAAGCTGCTTCTTAATAAGCTTCAAAATCTTACTCTTTGAGTTTTATTCCTTTCAATTTTTTTATTTAAATTTCGATTAAATTATCATCATTTTGTTTGCATAGAAATTTTTCTATTATAATAATTTTGTGTTCTGAATTTATTAGCTGCTGAATAAACAAGATCCTGAAAAGAATTATGCTGGAAGATTTTATTCATTCTCTAACTATGTTGAATGGCCACTTAATTGCATTAAGTGCGGTATTGTTCTTTCTGGGTATTCTTTTAACCGATATAGTGCTAGAAAAAAATATTGGATGGCTTATTGCTTACCCGAATTGGATCTATCATAAAATCGAATATGTTGTTCAAAAATTTAATGGAATGTTATTCATCTTCGTTTTTATTTTTGTTTTTAATTCAATCAACTTATTTTTTGGTTATGTTTCCGGCTTTTTAGTTATCTTGCCTTATGTGCTTGTAATCTGGACCGGACTAAATGTTGGTATTGTTGTCAGGCAAACTATGCAAGAAGAGAGTATTTTATATCTTTTTCTAAACCCGATTGCTTTATTTGAACTCCCTGCAGTTTGGATCAGCTTTTCACTGGGTATGGAAGTCGGGATTCATCTTATTTTCACAAAGCAATTTAATACAATGCAACAAATTTTCCTAGACCGTCTTTCGGTATTTTATTTGATTGTTTTACCATTATTAGCGATATCAGCATTAATTGAGTCCGGGATGATCCGTTTCATTAACAATAAGGCAGAAAGTGAAAACTCACAAGACTAGCAAATGGTATTTGAGAAGGCAACACATTGGAATCTAATTACAAACGAATAAAATTAATTGTCAATCCGAATTCGCAACGATTGAAGGTTAGTCTTTTATTGACTTCCATTATCTCCAAATTCGAGAAAAGCGGCTATGAAGTTGATTTGTATAAAACAGTGGGAGGTGGTGATGCAATTGAGGTAGCCAGGCAAGCTGTAGACTCCGGAGAATTTGACATTGTAGTGGCAGGAGGAGGCGATGGAACCGTGAATGAAGTAATCAATGGTTTGATGCCAAATCCCATTCAAATGGGGATTTTGCCATTGGGAACGAGTAATGGGTTAGCCCGAGAGCTAAATATTCCACTGAATCCTCTTAAATCCGCTGATGTAATGATGAATGGCACCTCCGTGACAATAGATGTGGGTATTGCCAATGGTCGATACTTTGGGCTTATGCTTGGCTGCGGATTTGATGCATTGGCTATTGAACATACAAATTTACAATTAAAAAGATTTACTGGTAAATATGCTTATGCCATTGGTGGGCTTAAAAAACTCTATAAATATAAGTCGCACCGAATACAACTTGTTGTTGATGGTAAGCGATTAGATGAAGATGCTTTATTTGTCGTTGTGAGTAATACAAAATTGTACGGCGGTAAATATACTTTAACACCAAATGCCCATTGTGATGATGGCATTTTTGATGTTTTTATGTACACGGGTGATGGCTTGTTTAGCTTTATTCGTTTTATACTAAAAGTAATATCTCATAAAAAACTGGATTCACCGGATACGAATTTGTTTCAGGCAAAAAATCTGTTGATTTATTCTGCCGGACGAGTTCCATACCAGGCAGATGGTGACGCATTTGGCGAATTACCGGTTCAAGTCCAAATATTTCCTTCTGCCATTGAAATACTTGGAGCAAAGCTACATATAAGTGAAGAGGAATAGATATTGAATATGAGCTCAATAGAAAATGCAGTAAATCCTCATGGTTATACATACTGTCCCAAATGTGGTTTTACTCTAAAATCAGATTTAATTGATGGCGTAAGTCGCCTCCATTGTGGATCATGTTCGTTTATATTTTATCAAAATCCTATTCCGGCTGTCGGAGCAATATTACTTCAAAATGAGGAGATTTTATTGGTCAAGCGAAAATATAAACCTCGAGCTGGTTATTGGTCCTTACCCGCAGGTTTTGTAGAATATTCGGAATCCATTCAACATGCCCTCCTCCGGGAAATCAAAGAAGAAACCAATTTGGATATTGAAATAGGTAATGTATTTGAGGTCTTTAATGCCTTTGACGATTCGCGCTATCACGTTGTCGTAATTTTATATTATGCTAAAATTAAAGGGGGAAAGCTTAAAGCAGGTGATGACGCGATGGAGGTGGGCTATTTCCAACTGCATGATGAATTGCCGGAATTGGCATTTTCTTGTCATACAAAAGCTATCGAAAAATTGAGAAAAATATCCGCTTAATTAAAATGAAATAGAGATTTACATTGAAGAAAATTATAGTACAGGTCATTATTTTTATGAATTTACTTTTCTTTATGTTGTATGCTTGTGACAAAAAGAGCGACAACCCCATGAACAAATTCGAAAACTTGACTACTGTATTAACAAAATTAATCGATGAATCCGGTGCAGAAGTTGGCATTGCGTTCATAGAGTTGAGTACCGGAAGAGAGCTGTACATCAATGCGAAACTTTCGAGGATTATCTATCATTCGATTATTGGGGAACCGATAACCGGTTGATTCAACCGATTCTGGATAATTTTAAGAAAATGAATTCGTTTTTCGTCATCTTTTTCAATATTAAATTTATCGGTGTCGATGATAATTAAATTGTCAGTTGTGGTGAGTTCTCGAATCCATTCTTCATAAGTAGTATTTAATCGGTGTAAAAATTCTGAGGTGATTCCCATTTCGAATTCTCTGCCACGATTTCTTATTCGAGAGATGAGTGTCCAGGTAGATGCTCTTAGGTAAATATAGAGATTTGGTTTTTGCAAAAAGGGTTGGAAAGTTTCAAATAATTCAAGATAGGTTTTGAAATCCAGGTCGCTTAGGTGTCCCTGTTGATTCAACATACGAGCGAATACTTTTGGGTCCTCTAAAATAGACCTATCGGTAATGCCTGATTGTGAACTTTTGTTGATCTCTAATTGGTCTTTGAAGCGCTTTGCAAAAAAATAAATTTGAAGATGGAAACTCCATCTTTTCATATCATCATAATATTTTGGCAGGTAAGGGTTATTGATAACGCTTTCGTAGTATACTTTCCAACCAAATTGTTCGGCCAGAAATTCAGCAAAGGTGGTTTTACCTACTCCAATATTCCCAACAATAGATATGAATTTTTTTTCGCTTGATGGCACAAGAGTTCTTTTGTTTTTTTTAATTTTAGCAAAAATAATATCAAAAGCAAGTTTGGTCTAAAGAGACGTCTCACGAATTGGATTGCGATCAATACAAGGAATTATGTCAAAGTATCCATTATTATTGATTGAAATAGATTTATTTTGTAAAAATTTATCATGACTTTTTACTTTTAGAGGCTTATTTTAGCCATGAATGAATTAAGCAAGTTCTTGTTAATCTTTATGGATTCTTATGCCGATTTTATGCGTATAATTTAGTCAAAAAGGAGTTTAAAATCTTGCTCAATTTCTTGTCGGCATTCCTCATGGTTTTGCTGCCATCGAATGGAAATCCAAAAATTGATGTGGTTTATCCGGTTGCAGGTCAATGCCTAAAGGAAAATGGTCATCATTTCATCTACGGAAATGTTCAACCCCCTCATTCAAGATTTACTATCAATGGAAAGAAGGTCTCTCTATATAAAAATGGCGCGTTTATGGTCTATCTGCCGGTTCAAAAAGGCGATTTCGTTTTTCATTGTATAGCAACTGCAGATGGTGATACTGCGAAATATGAGGTTCCCATTTATGTTGACCATACACCCGAAATACCAGATGACACCTTTATGATAGATTATGATTCTATTGAACCAAAACATCCTTTAATTCTCACATCCGATGATGAGTTAAAAGTATCTGTCCGGGCAACACCGGGAAGTAAGGTGTCCTTTAAGATTGATAACACAAATGATTGGTTTCCCCTCACTGCTGGTAAAGTTCATCCTGATTTTTATTCCGGGAATCTGCTGTTGGTGGATAATATCAAAACAAGTGCTGCTAATGGTGGTCTGGTTGGTACATTTGAAATTGACAAAATGAATCCAATAAAGGATCGATTAATAAAACTCAGAATTGAAAATTCCCAGGGAAATGTGATCATCCATTCATTTGGTAATATTTCGATTATTACCGAACCGATGGCACAATTAATAGAGCTTACCAATGAGATGACAACTGTAAAAACAACTGGTAGAAACCAACATGATTTGTTCCTTCCGGTTGGGATACAATTTCGAGTTACGGGCAGGAAAGGAAAATATTGGCGAGTGGCTTTTGGTAAAACTTTTGGATGGATAAACGAGAGAAATTTTAAGTGGTTGGAAAGCGATATTCAACTACATGTTCAAGAAATCGATAAGATTCACTTTGAAGAATTAGAAGGACTATCGAGAATAAGAATTCCTTTATCTAATAAAATGCCATTCCTGGTTGTGCAGAGTAGAGATCAAAAAACAATAAAATTAATCATTTGGAATGTTCAAGCTGGACAAAATATTGTATTAACCAATTCCACCATTCTAGTTGACAGAATAACCTGGGAAAATAAAACTGATGATAAGCTTGTACTAAATTTTCAATTGAATTTAAAGCAGCAATGGGGATATTTTGCTTATTACCAGGACAACCATTTATTGTTAGAACTAAAACATCCACCGAAATCTGAGTCTGTTGAAGCGCCTTTAATGGGAAAGTTGATTATGCTGGATGCAGGACATCTTCCTGATGAAGGTGCGATTGGTCCGTCAAGATTGGAAGAACGAGAAGTTAACTGGAAAATAACAGAAATTCTTAAAAAATTATTAGAGGAGGGCGGAGCGACCGTACTATTAACTCGTTCCGAAGAACAAGGAATGACTGTTCCCGGACGCTTGAAATTGATTAATTTTGTTCAGCCGGATGTGGTCATAAGTATTCACAATAATTCTTTACCGGATGGATTTGACCCGTATCGTAAACGCGGAACCGTTACCTATTATTATCATCAGCAAAGCTATCCACTGGCCAGAATGATTCAAAATAATTTAATTAAGGACATTAAATTGCCGAGCCAGGGAGTTCGTTTTGCCAATTTAGTGCTATGCAAACCAACCGGTATGCCGGCGGTATTGGTTGAGGCTGCATTCATGGTTTTACCAAAACAAGAATATCTGTTGGGCACCCAAAAATTCCAAAATAAAATTGCAAAGTCATTATTTAAAAGCTTGAAACAATTCTTCAAGAAAAATCAAACTACTTTAACCATAACAAACGATTAAGACTTAATAGTGATATATATATGAATAAAAAGATCCGGGTTGCTGTAATTTTTGGAGGGCGTTCAGCTGAGCATGAAGTGTCTTTAGTCTCAGCAACAAGTGTAATAGGTGCATTAGATCCCCAAAAGTATGAGATTATTCCGGTGGGAATTACTCGTGAAGGCAGATGGATTTGTCATCCTGATGCTTTGCAAATGCTAAAAACGGATAGAATTCCGCTAAAATTAAAAGTGTTGCTGCAACCGGATCCAACTGAGGATAATAAATTAGTCAGTCAATTTTCCAAACAAGATGTTTCTAGTGCTCAATCCGATGAAAAATTTGATGTTATATTTCCAGTGTTGCATGGCACATATGGTGAAGATGGTGCAATACAGGGCCTGTTCGAATTGATGGATGTCCCTTATGTTGGAGCAGGAGTTTTGGGGTCTTCTGTAGCCATGGATAAAGTCGTCCAAAAACGTTTGTTTCGTTCGGTTGGATTACCGGTAGTCAATTTTTTATCCTATAATATTTCGGCTGATCCTTTAAAGGATGATCAAGAAATTGCAAAGATTGAAACCGAATTGGCGTACCCGATTTTTGTAAAACCGACTAACATGGGTTCCAGCGTTGGCATTAATAAAGCTCATAATCGCCAGGAATTGAAAGAGTGGATAAGAGTTGCTTTCGAGTATGATAGAAAAATTATTCTTGAAGAAAGTGTTGCAAATGCCCGGGAGATTGAAGTATCTGTTCTGGGTAACGAAAATCCGCGTACATCAGTTCCAGGGGAAGTGATCCCTTCCGGTGAATTTTACGATTATGATTCAAAATATGTTGATGATGCCTCTAAGCTCGAGATTCCGGCAAAATTACCTGCAGACATTATTTCAAAAATTCAAAAGATTGCGGTAGAAGGATATTCGTTGATCGGATGCGAAGGAATGGCGAGAGTCGACTTTCTTTTGGGTAAAGACAATGTTTATATCAGTGAAATTAATTCAATACCCGGGTTCACTGCGATCAGTATGTACCCAAAATTGTGGGGAGCGTCAGGGTTATCATATCCCCATTTATTGGATGAATTGATCCGATTGGCAGTCGAAAGACATCAACAGAAACTGAAATTGAAAAGAGTATTTGACCAGGATTCCGACTGGTATAAGAAATAAGAAGAGTATGGAATGGTACTTATGAAACAAAATGGTTATCGATTAGCATTGTTTGATTTGGACGGAACCCTGGTGGATACCGCAGCAGATGTCCATTATAGTATGAATGTTTTAAGAAAAGAGCTGGGTATTCCATATCTATCTCTCGAGGAAGCGAAGGAATCGATTGGCCCTGGTCCGGATCTATTTGTAAAATGCCTGACGGATAACCATGCTGATATTAACCCCAAAGAAACAATTCATCGTTTCCGTGAAATATACTATCAGAATGTTTTAAACCAGACTCAACTGTTTGGAGGGATATCAAACCTGTTGCAGTATCTCTCAAATAAAGATGTTACCTTAATGGTGGTTACCAATAAGCCCGGTAAATTTGCCAGGAAAATACTCCGGGGATTAGGAATAGACCACCAGTTTTCGGTAATTTTGGGTCCTGAAGATGTGGATAATCGTAAACCTGCACCGGATATAATTTTTAAGGCGATGCAATTGGCCGATGAAAAAGCCGAAAACACGATAATGATCGGAGATACTGAGTATGATATCCATGCGGCAAAGGCAGCCGGAGTAGATGTGTGTGCTGCCGGTTTTGGCTATTCACCGCATTCCAGTTTACATGATTTGAACCCAACCTATTTTGTCAATCAACCAAGCGATATTAAGAAAATTTGGTCTGACTGATTTCATTTCGGAGGCTCTTAAAGAGCCAAATATTACTTGAAAGTCAGTTCCCGTTAAATAATTTATATCCTGAATCAAATTGTTATAGTACAGTTCTCATCGCTTATACAAATTGGCATTTTTAAACCCGCGTGGAGGAAAGATGAATTTTGAAAACATTGTTTTCGATGTTGAAGACCGAATCGCACGAATCGTTATCAATCGACCGAAGGTACTCAATGCTCTTAATTCCAAGACAATGGATGAGTTGGAAACAGCAATAGGAAAAATTGAGAGTGATTCGTCGATAGGTGCTGTTATCGTAACGGGTTCGGGGGATAAGGCTTTTGTTGCGGGAGCAGATATCACTGAATTACAAATTCTAGACGGACCTAATGGTAAAGCATTCGCCCAAAGAGGTCAAATGATTTTTTCAAAGATAGAAGATCTGGATCGTCCGGTTATTGCGGCGATTAATGGCTTTGCATTGGGTGGAGGATGCGAACTGGCTTTGGCTTGTCACATCCGAATAGCATCCAGTAATGCAAAATTTGGACAACCGGAAGTAAACCTGGGAATTATTCCGGGTTATGGCGGTACACAGAGGTTGCCCCGTACCGTTGGTACCAGTATGGCTTTGCAAATGATTCTATCGGGAAATATAATAAACGCCGACGAAGCGTTGAGAATTGGACTCGTCAATCAAGTTGTAGCCCGGGACGAACTAATTCCCACTGTTACCAAACTTGCTCAGACAATTTTATCCAAAGGGCCCATTGCGGTAAGGCAATCGTTAAACGCGGTGAAATATGGAGTTAATATACCCCTATCCCAGGGTCTTGAAATTGAGGCGAGTTTGTTTGGTGATGTGTGTGGAACCGAAGATAAAAAAGAAGGAACCCTGGCGTTTACAGAAAAAAGGAAACCCGAGTTTAAAAATAAATAATTTTTAAGAAAGTTGCGCATATCGATCTAAACTAGTGCTGACAGGATTATCCCTTTATAGTATTTTATTATTGGGCTTATTATTAGCAATTTTAATAACCCATTTTATTGTTCGAATTATTGAAAAGGCCTTCTCAAAGAAAGTTGGCTTTTGGGTTTACCTGCTCATTTCAATTTTTCCATTAAAAGAAATAATGCACCTGTGGTTTGATGAACTTATCAAACTTTCAAATCCTTTCTTCTGGTTTTGGTTTTCTTTTTGGTTGTCTTGTGTTTTATTATTTTGGCATTCTAGATCAAAATGGATTAAAGTCAAAAAAAATGAAATGGTTTAAATTTACGGTTTTAACAAGTATTTTGGTTTTGATCGAAGGTTGTGCCTCCGTTGTTACAACGTTTCAGGAACCCAAAGATCAGAATTCGGTTTTGGTTATTGGCTCTGTAATAGTTGATTTATTTGAATATCGTGGTCGTTCAACAACCTATCACGATGGATTGGATGTAGTTATCGCTGCCAGATTTAAACATAATGGAAAAATAATTCATAAAAATTATTGGGTAAAGACAAATTCACGAGGGTATTTTGTTCTCTCAAATGTTGCCCCGGGAGATTATACGGTTCGAGGATTCCAAATTAAGATTGTTGGTTCTTCATTTAAGATTAATGTGGCGAGTCCGCTAAGAAAGGAAAATGATGAATTTTTGGTAGTTGGGCCATCAAAAATCCCCAAAGGCGCTTTTTATTTCAGCAACTACAAGCAAGGCAGAATTATTGACCTGAGCCATAATTATTTCATTGTCGATAGGGGGGAGATTGTTCACCATAAATCTTATTTTCGTTATGATAATATAAAAATGGTTACCGGAAAAATAATTCTCGAGCCTGACGTAATGACTTATTTTAAACGCAGGTTTCAAGATAGTCAATGGTTCACAAAATAAAATCCTTACTTAACCTGCACTATTCATGAATTTTTGCCATAAAGACTATAAGTCACTAAGAATATTAAAGTTATAAAGAAGATTACTATGAACCAAATTTGTGTCAATATAAAAAATAAATCTTTCTTAACCTTTATTTTTTAAAGCTTTGTGTCTTGGTGGCTATGAATTATCCAGGTTAATAAATCATGAGGTGGTTTATGAATTATTTATCAGCAAAAGCAAAAGTTATCTTAACAAATTGTATCCTTCTTTTGCTCATCGTCCCTTTATTTGCCCAGACGAAAACTTCACCTAAATATGCAGAATCAATTAAAACTGCAAAAAATATCATTCTGGACTTCCAAGAACTGAAACACGTTCCCGGGATTTCGGTAGCTGTTGGTGTGGCTGGTGAGATTGTTTGGTCGGAGGGATTTGGTTATGCCGATCTTGAAAACAAGGTACGCGTTACTACATTGACAAAATTTAGAATAGGCAGTGTTTCTAAACCGGTTACGGCAGTGGCTATCGGTTTGCTGGTCGAACAAGGAAAATTAGACCTGGATGCTCCGGTGCAAAAATATGTCACAACATTTCCGCAAAAAAAAGGAAAAGTTACAACCCGGTTACTCGCGGGACATTTAGCGGGAATTCGACACTATAGAAACATGGAATTCCTCTCAAGTAAAAAATACAGGACTGTTGTCCAGAGTTTATTCATTTTTCAAGATGATACGCTATTGTTTATGCCGGGAGATAATTATTCTTATTCCAGTTATGGTTGGAATTTGATTAGCGCCGTTGTTGAAAAAGCAGCAGGTCAAGAGTTTTTATCCTATATGAAAGCCAATGTATTCAAACCGCTTGGACTTAATAATATGGTTGCGGATCACACCGACAGCATCATTGTTAATCGAACCAGGTTCTATGTCGTCGACAATGGCAAAGCCCTGAATGCGCCATTTGTAGATAATAGTTACAAATGGGCCGGCGGTGGATTTATTTCAAATACTGAAGATTTGGTCCAATTCGGATCTGCACATTTGGAACCCGGTTTTTTAAAACAATCTACCCTGGATCTGTTTTTCACATCACAAAAAAAGAATTCCGGCGAAGAAACCGGCTATGGTATTGGCTGGCGCGTCGGCACGGATGACAAGGGTCGCAATTGGCGGGCTCATGGCGGTGGTTCGGTTGGAGGAACCACATATTTAATTTTATACCCGGAATCGAAAGTAGTATTTGCCATCGTTGCGAATATTTCAGGCGCCAGGTTTGGTGATTTGCCGCGAAAAATTTCTAATCTATTTATTCGATGATAAGAGATCCCGATATACTGCTGTACGATATTTAGTTCTCGATTGACGAAAAACCGATCTTTCATACCCTTATTTCAGCCAATTTGAAAACCCAAAGTGTCACCCCCGAATGCTTTTATCGGGGGTCTATTCAACTTGAAATTCTAGATACTTACTAAAAGATAATTAGCTGATATGAGTGTATTTATAAATGATTAAAATGAAATCTGCTAAATTAATAATAATCTTCCTGGCAATTTTCGCATTTGGACGGATCGCTGTTTGCCAAACAGATCCGTTTGAAAATGATGAACTGATTAGAGTCGGAACTGAATTTGTTAACTTGTTGAATGAAGGAAATTTTATTGAAGCTGTGGCTTTTTATGATAGTACCATGCAAAAAGCTATGCCGGTCGAAAAATTGAAATCAACCTGGGAATCGCTTGAAAAACAGGTTGGCGCGTTTGAGGCGATAGAGAAAATCGACCTCGATTTGGCCGGTGAATATCAACAGGTAAATATTCTCTGTAAATTTGAGAATTCATCCTTAAATGTAAGGGTTGTATTAGATCGCGAAAAAAAAGTTTCCGGCTTGTGGTTTTTACCAGCTTCTCCAGTAACCTATAGCCCTCCCGATTATGTTGATATTGAATCTTTTTCAGAAAATGAAATCCTGTTTGGTTTACCCGGCTGGGAATTACCGGGAGCGATTAGCATTCCCAAAGGAGAAAATAAAGTTCCGGCAGCAGTCTTGGTGCATGGTTCCGGTCCCAACGACCGGAATGAATCCATCGGTCCGAACCAGCCTTTTAGAGACTTAGCCTGGGGATTGGCTTCTCGTGGAATTGCGGTTCTTAGGTATGATAAACGTACGAAAATTCATGGCAAGAGAATGATTGCTGGACAAACAACAGTAGAAAATGAAGTTATCCTGGATGCCCTGGCAGCCATTAAACTCCTGCGCAAGAGACCTGAAATTGACGATGAAAGAATCTTCTTGGTCGGACATAGCCTGGGCGCCTTGCTGGCTCCGGAGATTGCGGTTCGGGATGGAAATCTGGCTGGAATAATTCTACTCGCTGCGCCGGCTCGTACTTTGGAAGAGGCATTGATCGATCAATTGAAATATGTAGCATCACTAAGAGAGAATAAATCCAACGAAGAAGAATTGGAGTTGAAATCATTAATGGATCAAATTTCCAAGCTTGAACAAAATGCCATTCAGCCGAATGAAATGATATTTGGCGCGGCGGCCTCCTATTATTATGATTTGAAAAAGAGAGACCAAATTGCTTTTGCCAAACAATTATCAATACCTATTCTGATTCTACAAGGTGGACGGGATTACCAGGCCACTATGGCCGATTTTGAAATTTGGCAAGAAGCGCTGCAAACCCATAAAAAAGTAAAATTCATAGATTACCCAAACCTTAATCACCTGTTTATGACCGGTGAGGGCATGGCGACTCCGCAAGAATATATGCAGCAAAAGGGGAATGTAGCATTAGAAGTGATTCTTAATATTACAGAATGGCTACGGAATTAAATTATAATTTAAAATAGTGGGAGAGTACTCGCTTTGACCACGCCCTTTTTTTCTCGGCTTTGAAAGATTAAGGTCTTTCAATATTTGACCAATTGTTCGAATCGGTGGTGGCGCATCTGAGTATTGCT
>JADFJB010000117.1 GCA_022566355.1 candidate division KSB1 bacterium | reverse complement strand
GGAAATATTTCCATCAGTAATAATGAATTGAAGAAATATACGGTATTTTCCGGCGATGGCTCCCCAACAGTTTTAAATGGCAACCCGATCGCAGGATTCCCCGATTTTCTTGCAAACGCCATGATAAACTATTCAAACAAAGGATTCAATGCATCGCTATCCCTCAAACATGTGGGCAAGCAGTACACGGATAATTTCAAGAATGAAGAAAATACAGTGGATGCATATACCGTTGCCAATGGCATGTTTGGTTATCATTTTACCAATCGTTTCGGACTGGCCGGATTGACCATTCAACTTCATCTGCAAAATATTTTTGATACATTGTACATCACTCATGGCGAAGGAAGTTCCTTCTTCCCAGCGGCAGAACGACAGGTTTTTGTCAATACCAAGGTTGAGCTGTAAAATGGGAATTTAGTCCGCTAGTACCTTTTATTCAAACCCACAATCAAGAAGATTTTAAAGGTTCAATCCCAATTTGCATAAAGTACCTTAACAGGTTCATATTCGGAGTTTCAAATGCTCTATTATAAAAATGTTAAAAAATGCCTATAATTAGTATAGGATAAAATCAATATTTTTTCTGATCAGAAATGAAACTTTGACGAGGCTTGTCGGTTAGTATTTGAAGTTCTTTAGAAATCAAATTTTAAATAAATTAAGTTTGAAAACTATTAATCATTGAACAGCAATTTTGAATGCAACTCATTTAAGCTCCAAACCTGAAAGACAGGTTTAAATACTTGATCAAATAATTTTGAGAATGTTATGGATGGCAATATTCATTTTAATGCAGCAACCAAATTCGCTTTATCTATTGTTTATATTTGCACTCTTTTTTCGCCCGCTCTTAACACAGATCAAAAATCCATTGAAGTTTTCATCGCAGATGGCGACTCGGCTTTCGTTAAATTCGAGAATGAGCTGGCATTGGAATATTATCAAAAAGCACTGGACTTGGACCCAAAGGAATACCAGGCGATTTGGCGTTGCGGCCGTGTTTATGTGGAAATTGGTGAACATCTGCCTAAAGATCAACAGCTTTTTTACTATCGGAAAGCGGAAATTATGGCCGATAGCGCAATTTCCGTCAACCCGGATGGATATGAGGGACACACCTATCGGGCGATCGCTTTTGGCAAGATTGCTCTGTTTAAAGGTGTATGGAAATCCATTGGACTCGCTAAAAATATCAGGAAAGAATTGGAGATTGCCCTGGAATTAAATCCTGATGACGACATTGCATTGTATGTATATGGACGAACACATCAAAAGATTGCAGAGAAGGGGAAGTTGTTCCGGTACCCATTAGGATTAGGTTGGGCCAGTAAAAAGAAAGCTAAGGAATATTATGAAGCAGCGCTCAAGTTTAGACCCAATCTTGTGCTTTACAATATAGACTATGCCCGTCTTTTAGTGCAATTGAAGAAATTCGAAGATGCGCGGGAAGTGTTGACAAATATTCCATCGATGCCCATAACCGACCAGGATGATGAATGGAATAAGGGGAATGCCAGCAAGTTGCTGCAAGAAATAAGCGCCAAATAGTATACAATTCCATCTGATTTATTAAATTTATAAAGAAATTCCAGAATCACACCATTTTAACTACCCTTCAATATTCCACCGTTCTGAATGGCAGGGGTGAACGGGGTGAGAGTAGGTACAAGATTTATTGATTTAAACCCCGGAGTTTGTAAAACTCCGGGGTCTGTGGTTAATAATTATCAATAAAATGTTTTTGTATCAAAAAGATTCTCAACTTAAGGAACAATTTGGTTGAGTATTAGATTTTATTTTGAACTATTCTAATTAATTTAATATTCTTTTACGAGTTCACAGTTAACTATCTTTTAGTGGGAGAACACAAATTTTTAAAACAAACAATTATTACTGAAGTGTTAATATGTTAACCTCCATAGGAATTTTCGTTGCAAAATCGATTGCGTCTTTTTCGATTAATAAAGGCTTAGACAATATACTCACAGTAAAGAATGCTGCTGAAAAAAGACTGGCAAAAGTAATTGATCATACAATTGAGGAGTATAAAAAAAATGATCCAATAGAAGACAACCAGGGAAAATTTGCTTTTTATAAATCTCAAATACTTGTAGATGAGTTATTAAAATGCAGGTTTTTTAGTAAAGGAAAATATCAACCTGATGTAAATACGATTCAGACTGAATTAAGAAAGAATCCGAATATTATACCCCCCGACCAAAATCAAATAAATATTTTTCTTACCCTTTTCGAACAAAACATAAAAGCAGACGAGGAATTAAAAAGCCTTGTTATTGATGAGAATTATAAAGAAGAAATTTTTAATATTTCTGCAACGTTTGATGCAGCTTTAACTGCTATTAAAGCAATAAAACAGGATACATCTGAAATTAAAGAAGATGTAAAGAAACTTATAGATAAAACTCCATCAGGTACATTCCCCAAAGAGCTTACCTCATTGAGCAGGGTTTCGAAAAAGAATATCGTTGGCAGGAAAAAAGAGCTGCAAGCCCTGCGGGACTCATTATTACAAAATAAAGAAACTGCCCTCATTAATGGTATGGGTGGTATAGGAAAAACAACCCTCGCGGCTGTTTATGCTGATACTTTCTATGCAGATTATGACCATATCGTGTGGCTGACCATTGAGAATACTGTAGAAGAAGCGATCCTGGCAAATTATTCTTTACTCAAAAATTTGAAAATTCAGGATATTCAACCGAATCAGCAGTTGAGGGCATGTTTAAATGAATTGCGTATTTTAGAAAGCAAGAGACCCAAGCTTCTGATCATAGACAATGCGAACGAATCCTTATCCGCAAATTATCAAGAACTTCCAAAAGCGCCGGCCTGGCATGTGCTGGTAACTTCCCGCGAGCGCATCACGCCATTTCACATAATAGACCTGGATTTTCTACCTGAAGGGGAAGCCATCCTGTTGTTTAAAAAGTTTTGCAAACGCTATTCAGATGAGCAAATGGGTGTTATTGTTAACCGGGTGGAATTGCATACTTTGACCATCGAAATACTTGCCAAATCCGCCCAAAAAAATCATTGGAGTTTTGAAAAAGTGCAGGAAGCATTTGCAATAGATGCCATTGCCGGTATCGATATAGATCATTCTAATTATGAAAAAATAGAGCGAATAAAATCATACTTAACAGGAATTTTTAAGATTAGTAATCTTGGGAAGCATGAAAATTACCTGCTAAAACAGTTTACAGCCTTACCCAATTTATGGTTGGATTACGAATTTCTGAAAGAGATATTGCAAGTAGAAGAATTGGAATGGCAGGAAGAATTTTCCGGCGTCCTGGAAAATCTTTACTTAAAAGGGTATATACAAAAAGAGGACAAAACAGACAGTTACAAAATGCACCCGGTACTGGTTGAATCTCTTTTCTCCCAAATAAAAACCACAGCCGGTGATCTGGAATTTTTAATTGATAGAGCCACAAACTTATTATCTCTCGACCAGGCAAAAGAAAATCCGCTTGATAAATTTCAATATATACCGTTCGGTGACGCTATTCTAAAACTATTTCCTCGAAAGGATTGTTCTGAAATTTCAACATTACAAAATAATCTTGGACTTAGATATTCAGATTTGGGTGAATATGAAAAAGCGCGGGATTTGTGGTTATCTGCATACACGATATTCTTAAAAACATTAGGTGAGAATCATCCAAACACAAAAACTGTAAAAGAGTTTCTGGATAATATTAAATAAGGAACCCCCAAGTTCTTTTCGGGCGGATCGTGTAAAAGTAATGTGATATTCATCCATCCAGCTTCTTTTGCTCTACTAATTTTTCTTTGACTTCAGACAATGTTTCTCGTGGTTCATTAATCCTATCATGATAGTACTAACCTGTCATAAAAATCTTCCCATAAATCCCCGTGCTTATCAAGATCGATAAGAACTGCTTTTTTATTACCTTTTTCATCAATCAAAAATTGGATGCCTTCCATAAAACACCTTTAATAAAATTGGTGATTTTCATTAATAATTAGCTTTATTAGTATAAACAAAAATTTCATATTCAGTATTTATTGATTTAGTTTCGATATTATCCATTTGGTTTTTAAACGAGTTTTAAATGGCAGGAAAACTTCACATCGGCACAGTAGCATGGTCTTACAAAGACTGGGTTGGACCCTTCTACCCGAAAGGCACAAAGCCCAACGAATATCTGCAGTTTATATCCCAAAAATTTAATTCCGTCGAGATCGATTTTACTTTTTACCGCACGCCCAAACCGGAAATGATCGATAACTGGCTGGCCGTTACTCCCGAAGCGTTTTCGTTTTCGCCAAAATTCCCACGCAAGATCACCCATTTTAAGCGCCTGGAGGATTGTTCGGATGAATTGGAGTTTTACCTGAACAGAATTAAAACGCTCGGAGATAAACTCGGCCCGTTGTTGCTGCAATTCGATTACAAGTTTTCTCCAGATAATTTACCTCAATTAACCGATTTCTTACCGCAGTTGCCGCAGGATTTCCGTTATGCTGTCGAAGTGCGTAATCGCAAGTGGCTGGATGAACCGGAATTCTTTGAGCTGTTGGAAAAGTATAAATGCGCCTTCGTGGTTCAGGATCTGTATTACATGCCGAAATTGGTGCGCTTAACGGCGCCATTCGTTTATATTCGCTTGATCGGCGACCGCCGAAAGATCAAGGAAGATTTTACCCATATACAAGTGGAGAAAGATGACAAGCTCGCCGATTGGGCTAAAAGAATCGTTGACATGCTCAAAGAGGGCATCGATGTGTATGTGTATTGCAGTAACCGCTATGAAGGATTTGCACCAGGTACAGCAGAGAATTTGAGGAGTAAGATTGAGGCGCTTGGTTATATAAATTAGAAGTTAAAGAAAACGTAACGATTCCATCGCTTCTAGCGATGGAATCGTTTTTTTGCACCTCAAGCGCAATTATTTTTTCACCTTCATTTATATTAAAAACCTCTTGTTTTATTTCACCGTAAGCATTAAAATAGCTCACAGGTCAATCAATCCATTCACTCAATGAAGTGGTTCCTATGTATGGCTTAACATTTCATGGAAAAGAAACAGTCCACTACGAATCAATTCCAGATCCCGAAATTAAATCTCCGACAGATGCGATTGTCAAAACCAGGCTCGCAGGAATTTGTGGCTCCGATTTACATCCCTATCACGAACGTGAAAAAGGATTGGATCATGGCACCGTTATGGGGCACGAATTCGTGGGTGAAGTTGTTGAAATCGGCACGGCTGTAACATCTTTGCAAATCGGCGATCTGGTGGTCAGTCCGTTTACAACCAACTGTGGAATTTGTTATTATTGTTTGAAAGGTCTGACCTGTAGGTGTATATATGGTAATTGCTATGGTTGGGTAGAAGGCGGTAAAGGTTTGCAAGGCGCACAAGCTCAATATGTCCATGTGCCTTTAGCCGAGTCTACTTTAGTCCATTTAGCCAATGGCGTAACGATGGAGGAAGGCGTCTTGCTTGGAGACATCTTATCGACAGGTTATTTTTGCGCAGACATGGCCGAAATCCAACCCAAAGGAGTTTATGTTGTGATCGGCTGCGGTCCGGTGGGATTAATGGCTATCCTGGGTGCTATCGAATTGGGAGCGGAGAAGCTCTATGCAATCGACTCGATACCAAAACGCTTGAATCACGCGCAAAGGTTTGGCGCTATTCCAATTGATTATTCGTCAACAGATCCGGTTGAAATCATCCGGGATGCAACGGACGGTCGCGGAGCAGATGCGGTTTTGGAGGTGGTTGGAAATCCATCCGCTGCCAGGTTATCAGTAGATTTGGTACGGCCGTGCGGAATCATTTCAGCTGTTGGCATGCATACCGAAGAACATATTGCATTTTCGCCAATAGAAGCATATAACAAAAATCTCACCTTTAAAGCGGGACGATGCCCGGTGCGGTTTTATATCGAACAATTAATGCCGCTGGTGCAAAACAAAAAATATGATTATACATCCATCATCACCCACAAAATGTCTCTCCAGGATGGCGTTCATGGCTACCATATCTTTGATAAAAAAGAGGATGGATGTTTAAAGGTGATGTTAAAACCCGAATAACCTTATTTCCAAAAGTATTAGAAGGAGATAAAAAATGATAAAGAAACAGAACCCCTTCACAAGTATCAATTTCTTGGTTTTATTCGTAATCTTAGCCTCTACAAGTTTCAGCAAATCCATTGATGATTCAGATCCCGTCACCCTACGAAATAAAGTTCGACAATATCGAAAGCAGAATGAAGTTAAAATCCTGCAGGATTTTGCAGCGCTGCTCGCTATTCCTAATATAGCATCTGATACTGAAAATATAAGGAGAAACGCAGCACATATTAAAGCTTTGCTTCAAAAACGAGGGATTACTACCAAACTTCTCGAAGTTGAAGGAAGTCCACCGGTTGTCTATGGTGAGATAAATTCACCAGGTGCAAAAAAAACGATTGTCTTTTATGTTCATTATGATGGCCAGCCAGTGGATAAAACGCAATGGACCGGCGCGCCCTGGAAACCTGTAATAAGGGACAAGAAAGTGGAAGAAGGCGGTAAAGAGATTGAACTTTCGACACTTCAATCTCCTTTAAATCCGGAATGGCTGATTTATGGTCGTTCCGCCGGAGATGATAAAGCGCCTGTCATAGCCATCATTCATGCATTAGATGCTCTCAAAAAATTAAACATAACCCCTTCGATTAATATTAAATTCTTTTTTGAAGGCGAGGAAGAAGCCGGTTCTCCACATTTGAGCCAAATATTGTCAAAGTATAAAGAGCTACTGGCCTCGGATGCCTGGATTCTGTGTGATGGGCCCGTTCACCAAACCCGGCGAAAGCTGCTGGCTTTTGGCGCCCGTGGTATAACCGGAGTTAAATTGACCACATACGGACCTCTTTTACCTCTGCATAGCGGCCATTATGGCAATTGGGCGCCAAATCCCATCGTGCTGCTAACAAATTTAATCGCCAGTATGCGAAATACAGATGGAAAGATTCTCATTAAAAATTTCTACGATGATGTCGCACAGATCACAGCCACTGAAAAAAAAGCTATCGATGAGATCCCTAACATCGATCAACAATTAAAAGAAGAATTTGGCCTGGCCTGGACGGAAGGAAGCGGTAAACGATTGGAGGAGTTAATCATGTTACCCGCTTTGAATCTGCGTTCTTTTCATGCTGGTGGTCCCATCGCTAAAAACGCCATCCAGGATCAGGCGAACGCTGTAATAGGATTCAGGTTGGTACCGAACCAAACCTTAAAAATGGTTCGAGATCGAGTGGAAGATCATATTCAAAAACAAGGGTTTAAAATAGTCTATGAAGATCCAACCCCTGAAATGAGACGAAAACACCCGAAAATCATCCAGGCAAATTGGCGGGGTGGATATCCACCGTCTCGCACCTCAATGGATTTGCCAATTTCCCGGTCGTTGATTCGAGTCATGGAAGATTTGGAGGGAGAGTCGATCGTTAAACTCCCCACTTTTGGCGGTAGTATTCCGATTCATACATTTTATCAAATTCTGGAACGGCCAATCGTCATATTGCCCATTGCCAACCATGACGATAATCAGCATGCTCCCAATGAAAACCTGCGTTTGCAAAACTTATGGGATGGCATTGAAATTTTTAGCAGCGTTTTTGCCAGGTTGGGAGAAGTTTGGGTTGAGGATTAGAGGATTTCTATTCCCCAGGATCTCAAAATAGTGTCATTATGAACTTCGTTTTACCTGGTGTCAACAAATGGTTTTGTTTGAACTTAAACCCTAATAATCGGTGATGAAAATCGAGTCTTCTAACATTGTAAAACCAACACTTATACTCGACAAAAAAAGAGTGCTTGAGAATATTGAAAAAATGGCTGCAAAAGCCCGACGTAACGGCGTTCGGTTTCGACCCCATTTCAAGACCCATCAATCCGCCCGGGTTGGAGAATGGTACCGCCAATTCGATGTGAATGCCATCACGGTTTCTTCGGTTTCGATGGCAGCCTATTTTGCTGAAAATGGTTGGGATGATATTACTATTGCCTTTCCGGTCAATTTATTGGAAATAGCACAAATCAATCGATTGGCGAACCAGATCAACCTGAATCTTTTGGTAGAATCCAAAGAAACAGTACAGTTTTTAGGTGACCACCTTCAGACAGGTGTGAATGTCTGGATCAAAATAGATGTTGGAACGGGAAGGACCGGGATTCTGGCAAGCAACCACGAAGCTGTTGTCAAGCTTGCAGATGAAATTGCAAACTCTACCTATCTTTCTTTTAAGGGATTGCTAACTCACGCAGGCCACACATATGATGCCAAAAGTAAAGATGACGTAGTAAATAGTACTATTCAATCGATCCTGGCAATGAACCAGGTTCGCAATGAATTAAAAGAAAAATTCGACAACGTAGAAATTTCGATAGGCGACACACCGGGTTGCAGCATCATAGATGACTTTGGTGATGTGGATGAGATCCGGCCCGGCAATTTTGTTTTTTATGATGTAATGCAGCTTGGAATCGGTTCCTGTTTAGAAGAGGAAATTGCAGTCGCGCTTGCCTGCCCGGTCGTTGCCAAACATCCCAATCGAAATGAGATCATTTTATATTGCGGCGCTGTTCATCTTTCCAAGGACTACATATTTGACAATGAAAACAAAATCTTCGGTAGAATTTGCACTCCAAATGAAAAAGGCTGGGGACAAATTGTAGCAAATACAACTGTTGCTGGTCTTTCCCAGGAACATGGAACTGTTAAAACCGACAGCCATTTTTTTAATCAAATCAACATCGGTGATACACTGTACGTATTGCCGGTTCATTCATGTTTAACCGCCAATTTATTGGGTGGTTACACAACACTTGAAGGTGAGAGAATAAGCATGGGTCGGTTTTTTCCATAGATAGCTTAAAAACTGAGTTTTTAAGTGAGGATGGGAATTCATTTTTAACTTTAGAAAAGAATAATACTTAGCAAATAAACTCTTGTTTATTAAAAAAACTCAGTTTTTGTGATAATTAAAAATAACCAAAAGGAGGCTACATGAAACGGATGTTTACGGTAGTGTTCATTATTTTAAGTTTAATCATAGTTTTCATCTCAGGTTGTTCCCAAACCAAGGAGCCAGATCTGATTGTGCACAATGCCACTATCTGGACGGTTGATGAAAAGAACCCTCGCGCTGAAGCGGTTGCCATTCAGGATGGCAAATTTATCGCGGTGGGTTCGGATGAAGAAGTCCTGCCATTGCAGGGCGCAAACACCCAATTAATCGATTTGAATGGCGAATTTGTCGTTCCCGGGTTTAACGACAATCATGTGCACTTTGCCTCGGCAGCCCGTTTTCTCGAATTCAATATTATGGCGGTTTTCAATCAGGATGAGTTCGTCAACCGCGTTAAACAGGTTGTTGAAAACCTGCCGAATGGAGACTGGATCCTCGGAGGTTACTGGGGCGCTTACGATCAGTGGGCGGTTGCCAGTGTCGGCAGTGAGAGTCGGGAGTCTTTTGCCCCGGATATGTCACTGGTAAAGGAGATAACTAAAGATAACCCCATGTTCATTCGCAAATTCGATAACAGCGAATTTGCTGTTAACGCAGGTGCAATGGCAGCAGCCGGACTCGATCCTGTTAATCCCAAAAATCCGGAAGTTGAGTTTCTCCGGAATCTGCAGGGAAACTTTACGGGAATCATTCGTGGTCGGGCAGCCAGTAGCCTCTTTGCAGATTTCATACCCAGGAATTTTTCTCATGAGCGCCGTCTGCAGCAAACCCGGCGGGCGCTTGCGGAAATCCGTAAATTTGGCGTCACCAATGTCAGTGATATGTCGGATGATGAGCAGTTGGAAATTTACCGCGAATTGCGCAAAGGCGGAGAGCTGACCTGCCGTATCCATTTTCGCTATTTTCTAGATCGCTGGAGTGAGCTGCAAGAGCAGGGAATTAAAATAGGCAGTGGCGACGAATGGATCCGTTTTGGATCATTGAAAGGGCACATCGATGGCATTATGGGAACCAGCTCCGCTCGCTTCTTCGAGCCTTATTCAAACAGCCCCAGCAATCGCGGTCGCTGGCGCCAGCTTATGGTGGATGATGACGGCAATTTTGTCGAAGGCAAATTCGTCAAATATATGCTGGATGCCGACAAAGCAGGTTTGCAGTTGACCGTACATGCCATCGGTGACCAGGCCAATGATTTATTGATGGATTATTTGGAAGAATTGAATGCACAAAACGGTGAAAAGGACCGACGGTTTCGCCTGGTTCACGCCCAGGTAATAGCGCCCAAAAGCTTTCCGCGCCTGGGTGAATTGGGCATCGTCGCCGAAATGCAGCCCTTTCATTTAAGCGACGATATGCGCTGGATGGAAGAGCGTATCGGCCACGAGCGCTGTAAAGGCGCGTATGCGTTCAAGAGTATTCAGGAAAGCGGCGCTGTTCTATCCTTTGGCACCGACTGGCCCGGCACCTCAGCAGCGGAATATCCCATCAACCCTATGTTGGGCATTTATGCTGCGGTGACGCGGAAGACGGTCAAAGGCACACCGCCGGAAGGTTGGTTTCCGGATGAACGGATCAGCATGGAAGATGCAATCAGAGCTTATACCTTAAATACAGCCTATGCCAATTTTGAAGAGGATATTAAAGGCTCTATAACGGTCGGTAAGTTGGCTGATTTGGCCGTGTTATCGCAAAACCTGTTGGAGATCGAGCCCGATAAAATTCTCGATACTGAAGTGTTATATACGATTGTAGGTGGGAAGATAGTTTACCAAAAAGAATAAAAAATAAATAGGAGCTATTTTTATGAAAGTAAAAAGCTATTTTATCGGTATTTTTATTTTGTCAATTTTCCTATCTTCATGTGCCGTGGAACAGGCTGCTAATAAATGACGAAGCGAATAAAATAAGGAGTGTATTGGTGAGCGCTTATGTCGAGGGCATTCATATGAATCGAGATTCAGTGGCTGTCAGAAAAGGATTTCATCCGGATTTTGTCATGAAAGTTTATGCTGACGATCAGATGATCCATGCGAGTTTGGATATGTGGCTAAGCCGAATGAAATTAGATGGTGTAAAGAATCCCAAGAAAATCGAACATGAGTTTGGCTCAATCGATGTGACGGGAAACGCGGCGACAGCCAAAATGGAAATTTTTATAGATTCAAAACATGTTTATACGGATTATTTCCTTCTCTACAAATTTGAAGATGGCTGGAAGATTGTAGGCAAAATATTTTATAGTCATCCTGAATGATCTATGATTCTTATTTGTCAAGCTATTGCATTGAACTCAAATCTTGCGCATAAATTCAATCACACTAAATTGATGTCATTTAGGAGAAATCTATTTAACCTTGCGTAAGATACTGTTTTTTATTAAAAAATTCCTTCAACTGGTCATGACAATACTTTAAAAGAGATCAGCCTTCTCACTTTTTCACCCGGTAAGAAACATACACACAGCCGTTTTTGAAGGACCTACATTCAACTAGCTCCAAATCGACCTGGTGTTTCATTTCGAGGAAAAGAGGAATTCCCGAGCCGAGCAAAATTGGGTGAATGTTCAAGCCGACCTCATCGATCAGGTTGGCCTCGAAAAGCGGTTTTGCCAACTCGCCGCCGCCCATAACACAGATGTCTTTGCCTGCCTGATTTTTCAGTTTTTTGAGAAAATTGGCGACGTCTTCCGAAATGATTTCAACATCTTTATCGTCGCTTTCCTTTATAGTACGGGAAAAAACATAGGTCTTCATGCCGGGAGTACCGCCACTGCCTCTCCCGTGTTTCAGAGAAACCTCGTAAGTCTTTCGTCCCATCAAAACGGTGTCGATGTTCTTCCAAAAATCTGTCATGAGGGATTTCATGTCATCGCTCCAAAGGAGCCAATCAACAGAATCGTCTCTGCGGGCGATGTAGTTATCGAGGCTGTTGGCAACACCAAAAATTACCGTGCGCATTTTCATTCTCCCGATTTAAACCTGAGATTGTGGCGTTATTTGGCTTGTTCTAATTTCTACAAAAAAACGAATAGATAAAAAGTCCTATTTTCCACCAGCGCCATTCGTTAATCGCACCGAGTCGGTGCCATCCGCATTCATCACATAAACTTCCTCCTGATCCTGGTACCTGTTGGAATGAAAAAGGATTTTCTTGCCATCGGAGGACCAGGATGGCGCCGCATCACTGCCGGGGTTTTTGGTTAAATTGTGTTTATACTTTCCGTCTGCACGCATGACATAGATTTCAAAATTTCCATCTCTCATAGAAAAAAAGGCGATCTGGAATCCGTTAGGCGACCAGCGCGGCCAGCCGTCCTCGGCATCATGGGTGGTGATTTGGATCAATTCCTCACCGGACGGTTTGATCGTGTAAATATCAAGATTACCGCTGCGGTTCGACATAAAAGCAATTTTTGAGCCGTCAGGAGACCAGGACGGCATAGCATTCAAAACATCATCTTTGGTTAACCGAACCTCCTGGTTTGTATTCAGATCGACAATATAAAGATCGGCGTTGCGGTGTGAACCGGCCGCAAAAACAATCTTCGAGTCATCCGGCGACCAGGCAGCAGGCGTGGTTAGTACATCGCCATGATTGGTTAGCCGGGTTACTTCGCCGCTGTTTACGTTCAACAGATAGATGTCCTTTTTGCCGCCTTTATTTGAAACGAACGCCAGCTTCTTGCCGTCATTCGCCCAGGCCAGGCCAATATCCATTGCCGGGCTATTGGTCATATTGCGTTGATTACTGCCATCGGCATCCATGATGTAAATCTCGGGATTGCCGTCTCTATTTGAGACAAACGCAATCTTGGCGTTATCAGGAGACCATGTTGGCTCGCGATTACGAATATCTTTCATGCCGGGAAAAGATGAGGCGCCATTCAACAGCAGTACGCCAACCAGGATTGTTTTTGTGAAAAATGGTGTGATTTGCGGGTTCATGTTTTTTACTCCTTCTAATTCTAATGAAAAATTAATTGTTGTTTCTTATAAAAACGCAATTTTCATTTTATTGATTCACTAATTATCAATACGGCGATCCAGGCAGATTCTGGCAGTAGTGGCCATTACATAAAGTCTTGTGTTATCATCATTCTTAACAAACAAATTCATTTGTTATTGGTCATTGTTCATTGCAAAAGGGTTACAAACTTTGAAGCCATTTTGCCAGTTCTTCACCAATTTTATGGGGATTGTCTTCTTGTAAATAATGAATTCCAGCCCCAATATCTACCGTCTTTAAATTCTTAAAATTCTGTTTGCACCAGTCGAGAACCTGGCTGGTAATAATTCCACCAGGGGTTGCATAAAATAATAACTTTGGTAAATCCGATTCCTGCAGCTTTTGGCTGTAGGCTGAAATCAGTTCGTGCATATCGGCCGGTTTGCCATCGATAGGAATTTCACACGGCCATTGGCGCAATGGCTTTCTGGAAGCGATGGTTTGATACGGTTCCTGATATATTCTTTTCTCTTCAGAATCCAATTTCCGCACAGTTGCTCGGGGCAATATCTGTTTGACAAATACGTTCATCACGCTAATCATCAACCAGCCAATAAACGGAGAACGCATTAATTTGAAACCCACTTTGAAATCTTTGTTGAATCCCTTCCAGCTGACGGTTTTTACGATCGCTTCCATGAACGCAATTCCCCTGACATTTTCTTCATGTCCCATGGCATAATGAAAACCAAGCCCGGAGCCCCAATCATGAATCACAAAAGCAATATTTTTCAATTCCAGCTTCTCGATAAAGCCCTCTATATATTTATAATGATCTAAAAAACGATACCTTAAATTGGGTTTGTCGGATTTTCCCATGCCGATGAGATCGGGAGCAATACATCGCCCATGCGGGACAGCATAGGGAATAATATTTCGCCACAGGTAGGAAGAAGTCGGATTACCATGTAAAAAAAGAATGGGGTCGCCGGCGCCTTCATCGACATAATGCATCTTTGAACCATGA
>JADFJB010000116.1 GCA_022566355.1 candidate division KSB1 bacterium | reverse complement strand
GGAAAAATATTGCAATCGACTGATTTATTGTGCAGGGCGGTATCGATCAGCAATGAACAATGAACAATGAACAATGAACAATGAACAATGAACAATGAACAATGAACAATGAAAATGTTAATTTGCAAGCAATTTATTTGAAGATATGATAAGCAAACTAATAGAGGAGACTTTAGATTTATATAATTTTAATCTAATATTAATTTTCTATTCAGTTCTATTTGATAATTATCATAGATTGTTTTACTTATTTGTTGAAGAACATACCGTGGACAGAAGTAAAGAATTTGGGATAAAATATAATGGATGGAAAGTCAGCGAATATTACAGAAGAAAAGCTGAATAAGCTAAAAGAAATTATTCCCGAAGCATTTACCGAAAACAAGATTGACTGGGAAAAACTGAAAGCCGCTTTGGGGGAGGATATTGAATTTAACAAGACCGGATTAACCATGCAAATGATACTGAAATTGTATTAATTCTTGAAAAAATAGATATGACAATTATTCAGAAGGTTCTTGAGGCAACACCGCAAAAAGTAATTACACTCGACCGTTTATTTAATAACAATGACCAGCTAAAAACCAATACCGCATTGCAGATGAAGGATGCGGGGATTGAATTTAAGGTTGTGTAGCATTTAGTCAGCACAAAAGGATTTACTAATTATGGAAGTATCAGAATTATTGGAAATAATTAGTCAAGGGGAAACAAGCAAAGTCGAGTTTAAGGGCGATATAGATTCCCCTGATAAACTTAACGCGGAAATGGTTGCTTTTGCCAATTCATTAGGCGGATTATTGATTATTGGGGTAGACGATAATGCAGATGTCAAGGGACTCAGCAAAGACCAACTCAAGAAATACCAGAACCTCGCTATGAATCTTGCTGCCAATAATACAAAGCCGCCTATCGGCAGCATCTGGACAGAAGT
Organism: candidate division KSB1 bacterium; assembly: GCA_022566355.1. Classification (NCBI taxonomy): domain Bacteria; kingdom Pseudomonadati; species Candidatus Zhuqueibacterota bacterium. The sequence continues at coordinate 13,159 of JADFJB010000116.1, read as the reverse complement.
TGTCAAAATAGAAGACAAGAATGTGTTGTTGATTTACATCGAAAAGGGAATCACTTTATACAGGGACAAGAACCACTCTGTGTGGGTGCGCAGCGGGCCGAATAAACGAAAGGTGATCGACAATGCAGAAATGTCAAGGTTAATGCAGGAAAAAAAGTTGCTTTATGCCGAGCAGCAAATTATCGGAAATGCAACGCTTGCTGATGTAAACATCGGATTATTCAAAGAGTTTTATAAAAATCGCTTTGAAGAGGTAATTATTGATAAAAAAGGTGAGGTTGAACGGATTCTGAATAACCTGAAACTTTTAGTAAATGACAATCTAACCCTTGCTTCTTTGCTCCTGTTTGGTAACAATAACAGGGCCATTATCCCCCAGTTCTGTATTAACGCAATATGGTTTGACACAAATGAATTTCTAACTGACAAGTATCGTTCAAGTGATAATATTTATGGCACTATGGTAGAAAAATACAACAAAGGCAAAGACTTTGTTGTGAGTAAATTAAACCGCATACAAAAAGACAAAGACTTCAACAGTATTGGCGATTTGGAAATTCCGGAATTGGTCATCAAGGAATTACTTATCAATGCAATTTTCCATAGGGATTATTTTATTGAAGATTCCATTAAACTATATATCTTCCCCAATCGGGTGGAAATAAAAAACCCAGGCAGGCTTCCAAACAATCTGACAGTCGAAGATATTAAGAGGGGAATACAAAGAAGGGACAGAAATATTCTGCTTACTTCCTATGCTATCGACTTATTGCCGTACAGGGGTATTGGGAGTGGAATATTAAATTCATTGAAAGCTTATCCGCATATTGACTTTGAGAGCAATTTGGAAGCTGACTATTTTAAGGTTACAATCCATAGGCCTGCACAATAAAATGAAACTTCACTTCGACCCCAACCAGCAATTTCAGCACGATGCGATAAGCGCTATTGTTGGAATATTTAAAGGTCAACCATTCTTGAAGTCCGGCGTTTCGCCTACCGCAAAGATTGAAGAAAAAGACGGCTTTTACCTTGTGAATAAAACTGAAATTGCATTAATTCTTGATAAGATGAATAAAGAAATCATTAAGACGGTTCTTGATGTAAACCCGCAAAAGGTAATTACACTCGACCGTTTGTTTAATAACAATGACCAATTAAAAACCAATGCCACATTGTTAGATGAAAGATGTAGGGATTGAATTTAAGGTGGTGTGAGGAGTAAAAAGATGAAAATAGAAACTATTAGTCTTAAAAATTTTAAAGCTTTTAAAGAAATAGAAATGAGAGAGATTCCTTCTTTTTGCATAATTGTAGGTGCAAATGGAACAGGTAAAAGTACTTTGTTCGATGTATTTGGCTTTCTTAAGGATGCACTTACGGATAATGTTCAAATTGCATTAAGTAAACGCGGCGGATATAAAGAAGTACATAGTAGAGATTCTGATGGACCAATAGAAATAGAAATCAAGTTCCGTTTTGAAATGAAATCTGATGACAAAAAGAAAAACCCACTTGCAACCTACACATTGGCGATCAACGAAGAAAACGGACAACCCATAGTTGAGCGAGAAGAATTGCGCTACCGCAGAGGCAGCCATGGACAGCCGTGGAAATTTCTTGAATTTTCAAGGGGGGAGGGGCGTGCCGTTACTAATGAGTTTGATGATGTTACAGATGAATCACAGTTAGAACGGGAACAACAATCTCTTGCGAAACCAAATATTTTGGCGATAAAAGGGCTTGCCCAATTTAAGAAATATCCGGCCGTTATGGAGCTTGGGCAAATGATTGAAAACTGGCACGTTTCTGATTTTCATATTAGCGCAGCAAGGCAAACGCAGGACGCCGGCTATGCAGAACATTTGTCACGGGAAGGGGAAAATTTAGCTCTGGTAACTCAGTTTCTTTATCAGAACCACAAATCTGTCTTTGATTTAATTCTTAAATCTCTTACGAAACGTATTCCGGGGATAACAAAAGTCGATGCAAAAACAACGGAAGAAGGAAGAGTATTATTAAAATTCCAGGATGGAACTTTTAAGGATCCTTTCCTTGCCCGCTATGTGTCGGATGGTACAATAAAAATGTTTGCCTATCTTATCCTTCTGCACGATCCCAACCCTCATCCTTTATTGTGCATTGAGGAACCGGAAAACCAACTGTATCCAAAATTGCTTGCTGAATTAGCGGAAGAATTCAGAGCTTATTCCATTGGAGGCGGTCAGGTTTTTGTCTCAACTCACTCGCCTGATTTTCTTAATGCCGCAAAACTGGAAGAAGTATTTATGTTAGTCAAAAAAAACGGATATACTTCTATTATTCGTGCGAGTGAAGATGCACAAATTGCTGCCTATATGTCGGACGGAGATAAAATGGGATACCTGTGGAAAGAAGGCTTTTTTGAAGGGGTTGATCCTTTATGATAAATCTCGTTTTTTTTCTCGAAGAGCCCTCGGCGGAAGCTTTATTAGAAGTTCTCCTACGCCGCCTGATAGTTCAAGAAAATATATTTATACGTTATGTTGTTTTTGAAGGGAAACAGGATCTTGAAAAAAAATTAGCAAGAAAGTTGCGGGGATGGAAACTTCCAAATTCGAAATTTATTATATTGCGAGACCAGGATTCGGCTGACTGTAAAACAGTAAAATTTAATCTTTTGAAGTTGTGCCCGGAAGATAAAAAGCCGCACACTCTTGTTCGAATAGCTTGCCACGAATTGGAAAGTTGGTATTTAGGCGACTTGGAAGCAGTTGAGCATGGGTTGGAGTTACCTGGAATTGCAAAGTACCAGGTGAAAAAAAGATATCGTAATCCGGATTCCATTCAAGCGCCATCAGATGAATTAGAGCGCCTCACAAAGAGAATTTATCAAAAGATATCTGGTTCAAGGGCGATTGGAGAATACTTGAAGCTAGATAATACACGCTCGAATAGCTTTAACGTTTTTATTACTGGTATTAAAAACATACTTGAAATTTAAATTATCATGAAACTCCACTTCGACCCCAACCAGCAATTTCAGCACGATGCGATAAGCGCTATTGTTGGAATATTTAAAGGTCAACCATTAAACCAGGGTGATTTCAGCTTTTCAATAAGTTCTGAAAATTATATGTTCCGGGAAGGCGGGGTTGGAAATCGATTAGAAATAAGTGTAGAACAAACTCTAAAAAATATTCAGGAAATCCAAAAGAAGAATGTGTTGCCTGTCTCCGAAAAACTGGACGGCATGAATTTTTCTGTGGAAATGGAAACCGGAACCGGTAAAACCTATGTGTATCTTCGCACCATTTATGAGTTGAATAAAAAATACGGGTTTAAAAAATTCGTTATTGTTGTTCCCTCCATTGCTATCCGTGAAGGCGTATTAAAAAACCTTGAAATAACCTTTGACCATTTTCAAAACCTTTACGATAAGACGCCGGTTAATTTTGATGTGTACGACTCCAAGAGGGTATCCAATTTAAGAAATTTTGCCATTAATAATAATATTCAAATTCTTGTTATCAATATCGATTCCTTTGCCAAAGATGAAAATATAATAAACAAGACTAATGACAAACTGACAGGCAAAAAACCGATTGAATTTATACAAACTACCTCTCCCATTGTTATTGTGGATGAACCGCAAAACATGGAAACGGAAATCAGGAAAAAAGCGCTTGAGAACTTGAATTCGCTTTGCACGCTACGTTACTCTGCAACCCACACCAACCGTTACAATATGGTTTACAGCCTTGATCCCGTAAAAGCCTATGATCTTGGCCTGGTAAAACAGATTGAAGTGGATTCTATTATTACTGAGAATGATTTTAATGAAGCGTACTTTTGTCTTGAAAAAGTAACAGCAACAAAGACACGCACTTCCGCTAAAATCAAAATAGATGTAAATACGCCTGATGGTGTCAAAAGAAAATCCGTTTCCGCAAAAGTGGGCGATGATTTATACGATTTATCCAACAAACGAGAGATTTATAAAAACGGTTATATACTAAATGGAATTGATATTTCCGAAAGTTTAGTTGAGCTTTCAAACGGCGAAACCATTTTTGTGGGCGATACATTCGGTGGGCTTTCCGATGAGATTATGAAAGTTCAAATTCGGAAAACAGTTGAAGAACATTTCTTAAAAGAAAGAGAGTTTAAAAGCAAAGGGATAAAGGTGCTTTCTCTTTTCTTTATAGACCGTGTAGCCAATTACCGTGATTATGATTCGGACGGTATTCCGGTTAAAGGCAAATTAGCCAAATGGTTTGAAGAAATATACAAGGAAATATCCTTCAAATCCGCATTCAAAAGTTTAATTCCGTTTGATGTGGATGAAGTTCACAATGGCTATTTTTCAGCGGATAAGAAAGGTAAATGGAAAGATACAAAGGGAAATACACAGGCAGACGATGATACCTTTAAACTGATCATGAAAAACAAAGAAAAACTTCTTGATAATACCGAGCCATTGCGGTTTATTTTCAGCCATTCCGCTCTCCGTGAAGGCTGGGACAACCCAAATGTTTTTCAGATATGTACCTTGAACGAAACGCAATCCGAGTTAAAAAAAAGACAGGAAATCGGCAGAGGCTTAAGACTTTCAGTTAATCAGGAAGGAGTCCGAATACAAGACAAAAACATTAACCGATTGACAGTAATCGCAAATGAATCTTATGAAGATTTTGCTAAGCAATTACAGTCTGAGATTGAACTAGATTGCGGCGTATCTTTTAAAGGCAGAATTAAAACAAACGGAAAAGGGCAACGGTAAGGTATCGGAAAGGTTTTGAACTGGATGAAAAATTCAGAGACATCTGGGAAAGAATAAAACAGCAAACCACGTATCGGGTTGAATATGATACTGCTGAACTGATTAAAAAAACGGCAAAAGCAGTTAATCAAATGCCCTCTATCAAAAAAGCGGTAATTAAGACAACTAAAACGTCTCTTAAATTTGATGAGGCGGGTATTGTAATGGAAACAAAAGCCTCTTACGTAACATCACTGGATGGTGTATTCCAAATACCTGATGTTCTTTATTACATACAGGAAAGAACTGAGCTGACCCGCACGACGATTCTGGAAATCCTTAAAAAATCGGAAAGAATTGCGGAAGTATTAATTAATCCACAGCTTTTTTTGGACAATACTGTAATTGCAATAAAAGATGTTCTCACGGATTTAATGATTGAAGGTATTAAATACGAAAAAATCGGTTCAAAAGAATATGAAATGAGATTGTTTGAGGACTATGAAATTCATGTCGATAACCTGACGTTTAAGATAAATAAGGAAGATAAAACCATTTACAGTAATCTTTTTCCGCTTGACTCCAATGTTGAATATAATTTTGCCAAAGAATGTGAAAGCAGAGACGACATTGAATTTTATTTCAAAATTCCATTCTGGTTCAAGATTAAAACGCCAATCGGAAATTATAACCCTGACTGGGCTTTAATAAAGAAGAATGAAAAAACGGTTTATTTTGTCGCCGAAACAAAATCAGCAGGACAGGAATTAAAGACAAGTGAAGAAAGGAAGATAAAATGCGGGTATGCTCATTTTAATGAGTTTGAAGATATTAAATACAGGCAGGTTGCAACTGTGGGTGAATTGGATTGAGAAACCGCTTTCACACATCCAATGTAATAGCAGGGGAAAATGGGTAAATCTTTTAAAAGGAAAAGATGAAAAACAGATATATCTCAAATAGCAAAAATACAAAATTCATCTCGGTGCTATCTTCATCACAAAACTATTCAAACACAATCCTCATCCACTATGACAGTGAAATTGGATTGAAGGGGAAAAATCAGCCTGTTTTTCGTAAAAAGCTCAAAGAAAACATCAGGTTCATGTTAAAAAATATAGGATTTGACTGTCCGGTCTATGAGACTCGGGGGTATCTGTATGTGGTCATTCCGGATAAATATGAAAGCTCAAGTGAAGCAATATTCCAAAAGGTCCGGGAGATTTTTGGTGTTGCCTGGCTCACATCTGCAAAAAAAGTTCCTCATCAAGATTTTATTGGAGAATCGCATGAGTCAGATACAGCCCAATTAGAAAACCATTTTATCGAACTGGCCAAAAAAAGATTCTCGCCTGGCAAAACCTTTTGTGTGCGGGTAAAACGAGCGGTAAAATCTTTGCCCTTCAATTCCATTCAAATCGAAGGTCAATTAGGGCATGCCATCATAACAAACACGGACTGGGACAAGGTAGATCTCACCAACCCGGACGAAACATTTTATGCAGAATTTCAGGCGGATAGTTACTATATCTTCAGTAGAAAAGAGAGAGGGCCTGGCGGGCTGCCGGTGGGCACGGCAGGAAAAGTTATTGCGTTGCTATCAGGCGGTATTGATTCACCCGTCGCGGTTTATTTGATTGCAGGCCGCGGCTGTTCTGTAGATTTTATTCACTTTACCGCGACATCCATGCAGCAAGACGAAGCTGATTCCTATAAAGTCACTCGCATCGCTCAACATTTGAGCAACCACACTCTCCGCTCCCGGCTCTATCTTGTCCCCTACACTTATTTTGACATCGCATTACTCGGCCATAAAGTGCCATATGACCTGGTTATTTTCCGCCGCTTTATGGCGCGGGTAGCCGAACAGCTCGGCAATAAAATTCATGCTCAGGCAATAGTAAATGGGGATAGCCTGGGACAAGTGGCTTCTCAAACGCTGCCCAATATCGTTTCGCTTTCACATGCCACAGACTTACCGGTTTTTCGCCCCCTGTTGACTTACAGTAAAAATGATATTGTCAAGATGGCCAAACAAATTGGCACATTTGAAGATTCAATTGAAGAATATAAAGATTGTTGTTCATTAATCAGCCGACATCCCAAAACAGTTTCAGATCATGAACAACTTTCCGGGATTGAAATAAATATCTTTCCTGATTATCAGAAGATGATCGATGATACCCTTTCCGAAGTGATCGAAATGAAATTCGAAGGTGGAAGGCGAATAAAGTGATTTTTGCCACAGACTTCCACAGACAAATAACAGACGATCTCCATTTTCATCCGTGAAAATCTGTGTAAATCCGTGGCCTATTGCTTATTGTAATACAAATTCTGTTGCAAGTTTTCCCTTGACATTTCCTAACCATTGCTGTAATTTCCTGTCACTATAGACTGAGTTGTAGTGCAAACCCTGGGAATATGATTTTAGTGGAGTTATAAATGTCAGATCAAAATGACAAAAATTTAAATGACCGTGTTGAGCAGTTGGAAAAACGTGTTGAAGAACTCCAACATTTGCTTAAACAGTTAGATGAACCGTTAATCCCAAAAGAACAAAATCTTCCGGAGGAAGTCGCGAAAGAAAGTTTACAATCAGAAACTCACTCTCGAGAACATGTTCAACCGCCTGTAAGCCCAAAGCCAAAACCTCCTATTGCGCCATCCCAAAAGCCTTTGCCAAGTCGGAAAACTTTCCAAATCCCTGAAAATATGCAAACCAGTGAGTTCTGGCTCAATAAAATCGGCATCGGACTTCTTCTTTTTGGCGTGGTATTCTTGTTCAAATATTCGATTGACCAAGGCTGGATAACTCCCGTCATCCGTGTTGCTTTTGGACTAGCCCTGGCTATAGCGTTATTAGTTGTAGGTCTCCGAATCTATTCGAAGCGACCACACTTCAGTCAAGTGCTGTTAGGTGGCGCTATCGCAGCATTTTACATTTGTGGGTTCTCAGCATTTCAACTCTATACCCTAATTTCCCATCCAGTTGCATTTGTATTCATGGTTTCCGTTACCACGCTTGCATTTGTTCTATCCCTAAAACAGAATGAAGCGATACTCTCCCTCATTGGGGCAATTGGCGGATTTGGCACACCCTTCTTGTTGTATACTGAATCCGGCAGTTTGCCAGGACTGGTTGGTTATACCTGCCTGATCCTAGCCGGAACCGGCGCCATCTATTTTTATCGAGGTTGGCGATCCCTGTTATGGGTTTCCTTTCTTGGTGGTTGGATTGTATTTTGGATCGCACTCAGCAACGGTTTGCCGAATGAGATTCATGGTTTATTTGGAGATCATGGTAGTTTGCAAAGTGGAATTGTTTTTGCCTGGCTCACATTTTGGGCAATGCCTGTTATACGCAAAATTGCAAAGGCTAACAATCCAAATCGCTGGCCACTCCCGTCCTCCGAATTAAGTGAGGAAATATCAGAAAAAACCGATAAATCTATGGACCGACAAATCCATATATTATCGGTTTCTACACCATTAATATCCTTGCTACTCTCGATGCAGATCTGGTCCATATCCGATGAATCATGGGGTTGGATCACAATGGGAATGGCTTTTATTTATGGCTTGGTCTACTTAAAACTTAAGCGATTAGATTCCTTTACGAATATTGCACAAACCCACTCACTAACTGGTATACTTCTGATAACTATCGCTTTTTGTTTAATTCTTGATGGTGATTTGCTTTTGTTTATACTGGCTATTGAAGCGACTGTGTTAACCGTGATCGCTCATAGATTCTCAGATACAATTCTGATCAAGGCTTCTCATATTTTATTTGTGATCGTTGGATTATGGCTTTGGGGACGCTTGAATCAAACTTCAACTCCGGCAACTGTAGTATTCAACTCACGAGCATTAACAGATCTCTGGGTGATTTGTGTATCTTTTGGTGTCACGTTACTGTTTAAAACTTCTCTTGAGAAAAATCTTTATCGATTCATCGCCCATGTAGCCTTACTTGGATGGTTTGCCAGAGAGCTTCATAGTTTACCCAATGGACAAGGTTACGTAACAATCGCCTGGGGAATTTATGCATTAACTCTTTTGATAATCGGGCTTCGTCTAAACCAGGGTCAACTGCGAAATGTCGCAGTCGGAACATTGGTTTTAGTGGTTGGAAAACTATTTATTGTTGACCTCGCCCAATTGAAAGCGATCTGGCGAATTTTATTATTCCTGGGTTTTGGCGGAGTCTTTTTGATCATCAGCTATTATTTCCAGACTCTCTGGAAAGGAGATTCTAAAGCTTCAGAAAATTCAACAACATCGATGTGAATTTCTTGAATTTTTAAAGAAAAAACAATCATGGCTAACTTGATTAGTGCGGAGAATCCAAATCCGTCAATAAATAAAGCAGAAACAATAATTATTAGAATCATATACGACTAAGGCATTGTCACAAAATAACGGAGTTATTATGTGACAATTTTAGGTACAATTTTATAATTCCACTCACCATGAAAACTATCTTTAATTAAATTTATCTTATTAAATTCTTTATCACTAACTTTTCGTCCTTTTTCATATTCTGTATGATCTAATTTACAGTCGACCTTTAGTCCTTTTGTAGTTTTTGTAGCTCCAATTAATTTTACAACCACTTCATAAGTTATTAACGGTTTACCTCGCCAATTTTGTGTAATAAATGAAAAAAGACGATGTTCAATTTTATTCCATTTACTCGTACCAGGGGGATAATGACATATCGAAATTTCTAAACCACTTTCAGTTGCAAAATTCTGTATTTCTTTCTTCCATAATCTTACTCTTGAACCATTACTACCACCACCGTCTGCAGTAATTAATAATTGTTTGGCATTTTTGTATACGAGGTTTCCCATCTTATACCACCATTTACGAATCGTCTCCACTGCAAATTCTGCTGTATCATGATTCGTTCCTACACTAACCCACCCGACATTTTGCGTTATATCATATACTCCATAAGGAATAGCCTTTCCTTCTGCATCGCTTGGAAAATCATATACTTTTACTCTGTCCGCTTCTCCTTTCCGTTTCCATTCTCTACCTTGATTTTTAAAGTTACCTACCAGTTCTTTCTTTTTCGTATCTACTGATATAACTGGTTGATTCACTGACTGAAACTCTATTACTTTATCATGTATATATTGAAATTGTGCATCGCGATCCGGATGGCTTTTTCCTTCATCTGTCTTTCGATTAGCCTGAAGACTAAAACCATTCTTTTTCAATAATTCTGCAACTCTGTTACGACTAATGTTATAACCTCGTTTTCCTAATTCCTCGGATATATTTCGTAAACTTTTTATTGTCCACAAAATCGGTGACTCCGGTTCCCCTCTAACTGTAGGTTCTATCAATTGTAACAATTCGGCCTCTACTTCTGGTGTTTTATCAACAATCTTTTTCCTGCCACCGCCTGGCTTCCTACTAACACCTTCAATATCTATTTTATCAGTAGCGTCTAACTCTTTTATACCATTAGATATTGTAGTTCTTGACTGTCCTGTAGCCTTAGAGACTAAACCTATTCCACCATGCCCTATGACTTTAGCCTCAACGGCACTCCATAAACGACGAAATCGCTCGTTCATTATTGGCTTGAGTAAGTCATATCTTTTCTGTATATTCTCCATGTAGAAAATATACAAAAAGAATTTTAAATAATCAAGTTATTTTGTGACGATCTCTAAGTATAAAAAAACATAATTATATAATTACTGTCACATTTAAAAATTGTACTTAACAATATCAAAAAAGGCATAATTAAACCTCCCCTGCCCCCCTCCTTAACAATGAGAGGAAATTCCTCCACTTGATAAGGGGAGGTTTAGGAGGGTCATCAAAAACAAACAAATTACTACTGCTCTATAGCTCCATTTAAGAATACTTCACCGAATTTATGAAAAAGACCACTACCTTAAATCTTCCAAAACGATTCTCTGCTTACATCATTACCCAGAGTCTTGGCGCTTTCAATGATAATTTCTTCAAAATGCTGTTGCAGCTTTATGTGGTGCTAATACTCGTTTCCGATCACCCCGAAGGAATAATCTCGCTGGCCACATTTTTATTCACCGTTCCGTTTGTACTCTTTGGACCCTGGTCCGGTTATTTTGCTGACAAGTATGCCAAAACCAAAGTGATGCGGTTTGTGAAATTTATCGAAATTGGCGTGATGTTATTTGGGGCGTTAGCATTTTACCTGGCGAACCTGAACCTGATGCTTTTCGTTCTTTTTTTAATGGCTTCGCAAAGCACTTTTTTCGGACCGGCTAAATATGGATACATACCGGAAACCTGTGCACCTGAGGCAGTTACCAGGGCCAACAGTTGGGTAGAGATGAGCACCTTTTTAGCGATCATATTAGGAACCGCTATCGCTGGTTTACTGCTCACTTTTCATGATGATAATACTTTAAAAGTCGCAATATATTGTGTAGCCATAGCCATTTTCGGATCGATATATGTGCTGTTTGTTCGGGATATTCCGGCAATAGGAATAGACAGACCATTTCCATGGAATCCTCTAACCGGAATATTTAGGGAAATTCTCTTTTTAAAAAGGCAAAAACCACTTTTCCTGGCTGCTTTAGCCAACAGCTATTTCTGGATGCTGGGATTGTTATTCCAAACCAATATTCTGATTTACGGAAAAAACATGCTCGCCGAAAGCGGCAATAGTAGTACTCTTCTTCCTCTGTTGCCGGCTTTTATGGGTATCGGTATTGCATGCGGTTCGTTACTTGCAAGCCGTTGGTCCGGTCACAAAGTAGAGTTGGGATTGGTGCCGTTAGGCGGTTTAGGAATGGCGTTTGCCGGAATTGCCTTGTATTTTACCGATATGTCTTATGGCGCTTCATCGGTTATCCTGTTTTTTGCCGGCGCTTGTGGAGGGCTCTATATTGTCCCGCTTTACGCATACCTGCAATTCTATGCCAGGGATAATGAAAAAGGAAGAGTACTGGCATCTGCAGGGATACTCAACGGTCTTTTCTTAGTCCTGGGCTCGTTGATTTACTATCTCTTAGCCGTAAAATTAGAGCTTTCGCCCTCCACCAATTATCTGATAGTCGGTATCGCTACTATTTTTGCCGTACTATATATTTGCACGGTTATCCCGGAATATTTTGTTCGATTTTGCTTTTGGCTGCTGACACATACTTTTTACCGCATCAAGATCGTTGGGGAGGAGAATCTTCCATTTCGCGGTCCGGCGCTTCTCATCGCCAATCACGTATCATACATCGATGCTTTTTTGATTGGAGCGACTGTGCAGCGCTTCATCCGCTTCATCATGTTGAAAAGCTTCTATGACATCCCCCTCATCAAAGGATTTTTGAAACTGATGAACACCATTCCAATCGATCCGAAAGCTGGCCATGAATCTGTCGCGAATACGCTAAACCAGGCCAGGGAACAACTGCAGAACAACCACGTGGTGTGTATATTTCCCGAAGGCAAAGTTACCCGGGATGGCAAAATGAATGAATTCCGCCCCGGCTTCGAAACCATTATGGAGGGTTTGGATTGCCCCATCATCCCCATTTACATGCATAACGTTTGGGGCAGTATTTTTAGTTTTGAGGGCGCTAAAATTCTAAAGAAGTGGCCAAAGAAGATCCCCTATCCTATTACGATTTATTATGGCAGGCCGTTGGCTTCTAATGCAAAAGCGGCGGAGGTTGAAGCTGTTGTTAAAGAGATGGCTGAAGGGGTGAAATAACCAGGATTTTGGAATAAAACGTAAAAATCTCTCGTGACGGATAAGCCATGTCGTTAACTGTAATGCACGGCTTAAATCAATTTATCCTGAAAGACTTTAAAACCTGTTGATAATAAATGTATATTGTCGTAATATACATTTGTTATGTCTGAATTATTGAAAAGATGTGAAGGTTTTCAATGGGATAAAGGGAACACAGGAAAAAATTGGCTTCGTCACCAAGTCACAGATGCTGAATGCGAACAAGTTTTTTTCAATAAACCATTAATTATTGCCGATGACCCTAAACATTCACGGACTGAAAAACGATGGTATGTTTTAGGACATACCGAATTCAATCGTTTTTTATTCGTTGTTTTCGCAATAAGAAGGAATTTAATTCGAGTAATCTCGGCAAGAGATATGAACAAAAAAGAAAGAAGTATATACTATGAGCAAGCAAAGAAACATTCCAAAATTCAAAAATGAGGATGAGGAACGTGAATTCTGGCGTAAAGAAGATTCAACCGAGTATTTCGAATGGGATAAAGCCAAACAAGTCGCCTTATCAAGATTAAAGCCCTCTACTAAAACCATTTCTCTACGACTTCCGGAGTCTGTCTTGAACGACATAAAAATCATTGCCAACAAACGAGACGTTCCTTATCAATCTTTGATTAAAATTTTTCTAAAAGAGCGGATAGATAAGGAAT
>JADFJB010000115.1 GCA_022566355.1 candidate division KSB1 bacterium | reverse complement strand
TACATGAAGTGACCAACAAATGACCGGCAAAACCATATCCCATTTACCCTGTGAGATTAAAATGCACGATTTCCTAATAATAATTGGACCCAAGAGAGAACTTCAACATGATGATAAATCTCCATGTACATTATCTCACTACGAAGTAAGGGTGAAGCATTCTAGAAGACGCTTTGGTGAAATCCTAAAAGCAAATGAGAAGAATGCTTCACCCCAACAGCTGGCTGATGAGGAGGCTCAATAATGATTGGCAAAACCATTCCGCCCAGGCGGGACAAAATCCTCTCAAAGCTTGGAGAGGGCGGGATGGGTGTCTTCTACAAAGCTGAGGACATCAAACTCAACAGAACCGTCGCCTTGAAATTTCTTCCGACGAATAAACTTGACACCTGAGAAGAAAAAACAACGCTTCGAGTAGGAAGCCAAAGCCGCTACCCAATTGAACCACACCAATATTGCTACCATTTATGAAATTAACGAGCATGAGGGTGCTTCGACAATTCGGCGCTTAGATCTTTCGACTTCAAATTAGGGGATGGTATGAACATGACCCCATTCTTTGATGCTCTTGTCGAGGGTAATGAGTGGGGCGCCGAGTTTCAGGCAGGATGCAGCAATGATTCTGTCTGCCGGATCTTTATGGAACTCACCAGGTAATCTGGTGGCTAAAACAGCAATTTCTGGAGTGAGCTCTATTAACTTGATGCCTTTGTACTTTAAAGCTTGTGTAATCCAATCCTGGACATCGATGCTGAATCTGAGCCTGTTTTTAGCAACCAGCATGGCTATTTCCCAGCAGGAGATAATACTCACGCCGAGGACGTCGTTGTCTCTAATGGCTTTACGTGCTTTAGCTGGCAGCTTTTCAGGCCCATCATTGATAAAATAGAACCAGATATGTGTGTCGAGAACGATCACTCTTTTGCGGCCTCCCATTCGTTATCGATGGGAGAAATAATATCACCGATAAATGTTGCAAGCCCCTTAAGAGAAGCGTCGGTGCTGTCTTTTTTGTTGTCGAAAGGCAGCAATTTCGCAACAGGTTTGCCATGTTTGGTGATGACCAGTGGCTCATTGGTCTGTGCCACGGCATCAAGCAAGGCAAGACATTGCGCCTTAAATTTTCCAGCTGGTATTGTTTTCATTTTTGGTTTCCCATTTATTGCGGACGAATTATGACCCAATTATTATGACTATGGGAATATATTTATACTAAAGCACAAACACAAGGAATATTATTTTTTTGATCATTGTGGCGTAATTTGTAATTGAATTCAATGTGAATTCATGGAAGGAAGTTTCGCAAAAAAAGGGCAAATTTATTTCATTTGATTATCCGAAAAAGGAGCGACTATAGATACGCCTTATTCTGTAGGGAAAAGTGAAGAAGATTCATTCATCGAATCATAATATTGAGTAACCTGAATGCAATAATGACTACAAATATATTGAAAAAGAAAAATATGAAGGAATAGACGAAGCAAGTAAAAGATACTTTTGGACTAAATGAGCATGGTTTCGCCGGAATATGCAGGAGTTGTTAATTCAGATTTGCATACAATAAAAGGTATCTATTTTAAATTTTTCATACCCGTCAAATTTTCAACTAATTTCCAAGAAAATCATTGATTTTAGACTTATCAATTTGTAAAATTCAATATCGTAGAACCGGAAATATCTGCGACTAAAATCAAAAACTAACTTGTGACGCCCACATCATGATTGGTAAAATTGTTCGTAAAAAATATTTTAACTTAGAATGATATATGGAAAACTATAGAATAACTTGTTATGTTTTATGAAAAGGATGAAATGGGATGGAAGCTTTCGGCAAACATAACAAAAATATGTTACTGGTCATTTTGGTCGTTGTTTGAAAAACAGTAACAACCAAGATGCCACAAATGTTGACGTTATGTTGTATTTGAGATTTCTTGTTTATTGCTTCTGAATTTCATCAGTATCACGCAAGGAAAACAATATGAGACAAGCCAAAATCATCTGCCTGTTGCTGATGCTCGCCATAATGGCGGGTTGCTCCGCTTCCAAGCAGGCATACAAAGAGGCGAGGAAATACGACGAAGCCGGCCTTTTTGTCGAATCAGCCGAGCAGGATCTCAAAGCGCTGGATAAAGATCCAAAGTTCAAAGAAGCGAAAAAGCACCTGCTTGGTGTGGCGCCGAAGGCTTACGATGAACTGATGCGCCGGGCACAGAATCTCCAGCAGGCCGAAAACTGGGATCAGGCGGTTGCGGAATACAAACATCTGGACCGTTTACTGAGTCGCTGCCTCCGGCATGGTGTGGTTTTCGAAACCGTGAATGTGAAGGAGCGCCTCGCGAAAGCGAGAAACAGGGCGGCGGCTTTTCATCACAAGAATGCCGAAACGCTCTTTGAAAAAAAGGACTGGCGCCGTGCCGCGCAGGCTTATTTGAAGGCGCACAACCATGTTGACAACTTCAAGCAGTCGTTTGACAAGGCGATTCGGTCGTACATGAGTGCCGGCAACCAATCGTTGAAGGAGAGAAGCTACCCCGCTGCGATCAAAGATTTCAAAGATGCCCTGAAGGTTGCGCCGAACCATGCCACAGCGGAAAAAAGGCTGGCGGAAAGCCACTATCGTCTCGGCAGGCAGTTTTATGATAATGGCCAATTCCGGCAGGCGTTGACCCAACTAGAAGAGGCAGAACGCCTCAACCCGGACGCAAAACACATCGAGCAATGGGCCGACAAAGCGTACGAAGCAGCCGTCCAGTACGTCGCCGTCTTCCCGTTTGTGAACCGCACGCGTGTGCGGATCGATGGCAATCATATCGCCAGAGCGCTCTTGACCGTGCTCGAGACACGCAATCTGAAATTCGTGGATTTTATGCAGCACTCCGAAACCATGGCGCTGATGAACAACGTCAACTACGGTCCGTACGGCCGCATCAGTGAATCACAGTTGCGCGAGGTGGCGCTGGAGGAGGGGTTGGATTCCTTTGTCTGGGGTACCATTCTCGACATCTCAGTAGCTGACAGCCCGGAGAACATGACCGAAATGACGCACGAGAAGGAAATTACGGTCAAGGACAGCATGGGCAAAGACGTGGATACAACGAAGACCATCTACTACCGCGAGTACAGTCGCGAGCGCAATGTGCGAGTCCAAATGGAGCACGTCATCCTGGAAACGCAAACCGGCAAGATTCTCGACCGCCACCGCTTTACCAGGAAGATTAGCGATGTGGCACAGTGGATTGCCTACCAGGGCAGCATTTACGATCTGCCCAAAAAGAAGCGTGCCCTTCTGGATGCGCCGCGCAACCCGCGTCCACTGCCTGCACTGGTGGATGAAATGATTTCTGGTGCTGTGGACAAGATCGGGCGGGAGGTTGTGAAGTTTTACAAGTGAACTACGGCACATTTAGATTCCCGTAATATTAGTTGACTGGAAATATCTCCTAACTAAAATCAAACTCTTGTGACTACCATATCATGATCGGCAAAACCATATCACATTATAAAATCCTTTCCAAACTCGGTGAAGGTGGGATGGGTGTGGTCTACAAAGTCGAGGATACCAACCTTGACAGGGAGGTTGCTATAAGTTTTCATAATTATTCATATTAAAACACCCGTTTTCGCGGGTCTACTTAATAGTTAGACGCCCAGAAACTTCGGTTGGGTGCAAGTGAAAAATTTGAAGAAAAAAGTATTAAAAAGAGATATACTTATGGGGATACCATTAATCACATGGGGAATCCTGACGCTCATTGTTTTCGAGAGTAGTGCTAAAGCTCAACAACCTCTTTTCTCCAAAGCCTAACTATCAAATAATCCCAATTGGTTATCATTGTCTTTACGCTCTTCGGATTTCTTTTTTAAAACGGATAAACGCTCCTGTTTCTCTTTTTGCATTTTTTCCATAATTGATTCTTTAGTTTCCCTCCTCATTCTGTTTTCTACAAAATCCTCTTCCTCTGCTTGCTGGACTTCGTTCATCTGCTTATCAAACATAGCTTTGGAGATTATAAACCCAGATTCTGTTTCATAAAATGTGAACATATCACTTATTTTTTCCAAACAGTAGCCATCTGCTCCTATAGACAAATTACACAATTTCTGAATTTGTTTCGCTTTATTTCCTGTCGTTGATTTTTTTGTTTCAAAGAAAACGCAGATGTCATCGGCAGTAATGTAATATTCGTTATCTTGGTCAAAAAGAAAATTGAGAAGTGCTATCACATAGACTATTGAAGCAGCCCATTGTTCGCTCGTGCTTCGAAGAATATTTATTTTCCTTTTTCTGCCAAGTGTGTCACACAATTTAGAACAAAATCCTTCTATCTCGGAATTTAAACAATCCTCGCAAAAATCGTGAATCAGATTCTTAATCTCTGTAAGCTTCACATCTTTTTCATCTTTGATATCTGACATTTTTTACATGAACCGCATTTTGTTATATTTTTTTCTACATAACCAGTCGATTTATGCAGCATAATTTTTATCCTACGATAATTGTTCATTAATATAAAATATTTTTTCCTAAAGGCAACCAGAGAATGAAAGTTTCAATTTAATGGCGCCTGGTTTTCGGTAGCAATTGTTTTATTTGTTTTGTTATCATTATTTAGTGTCTGAACGAAAACTCTTTGCCCATACCACTCATTGTCACTTCGCTCGAAATGACAAATAATGAGTTTTCGGTCAATTCACTATTTATTCATTTTTTTAACGAGAAATCATTTCACTAGAATACATTGAACATGAATATTTGCCCATCAAAAACTTTCTTCCTATACTAAGATTGTGCAAAAAATGAATCAAAACAGTTATCAACAAATGCTGCAAATTGCCATCGATGAAGCAAAAAAGGGTTTGCAGGAAGGCGGCATCCCAATTGGCGCTGCTTTGTTTGAACAGGATGGGAATTTACTCGGCAGAGGGCATAACCGTCGCATTCAGGAAGACGATCCTTCGGTTCATGCAGAAACAGATGCATTTCGTAAAGCAGGAAGGCAAGGCAGTTATCGCGATAAAATTATGGTCACAACCCTTGCCCCATGCTGGTATTGCAGCGGGCTCATTCGACAATTTAAAATAGGAACTGTGATTGTTGGTGAATCGGTAAATTTTAAAGGGGGCATCCAATGGCTTCTTGAAAATGATGTAGAAGTGGTTGATCTCAACTCAGAGGAATGTGTTAAATTGCTGGCGGATTATATTTCCGCTAATCCGGATATTTGGAATGAAGACATTGGAGAGGAATAGGCCGTGCCGCAAATTGTAGAGAGAGCAAAGTTATTTCCGGATCGCACAGCCATTTTAGATGAAAACGGAACGCATTCCTATCGCCTGTTACTCGAAAAAGCACAGAAAATTGCCTCAACCTTGTTGGAAAATCGGGATGACTTGAATGAGGCCAGAGTTGCCTTTATGGTTCCTCCTGGTTTTGATTACGTCGCCATCCAATGGGGAATTTGGCTGGCCGGTGGTATTGCGGTTCCTTTATGTGTCACACATCCTTTACCGGAAATCGAATATGTTTTACAGGATTCCGGAGTTGAAATATTAGTACTCCACCCGATATTTAAAAATAAACTCAGTTCGATATCAAAACAGCAAAGCATTCGTTTGGTCTTAACATCTGAATTCAAAAATAACCGGAAGAAAGTACATCCTGAAATCGATAAAGAGCGAAGAGCAATGATTTTGTACACTAGCGGAACTACCAATAAACCCAAAGGTGTCGTCACAACTCATCGCAATATCGATGCACAAATCACCTGTTTAACTGAGGCGTGGGAATGGTCTTCAGATGATCATATTCTACACGTGCTTCCGCTGCATCATACCCATGGGATCATCAATGCATTATCCTGTGCTTTATGGAGTGGAGCCGTTTGTGAATTCTTGCCAAAAATTGACGCTGATTTAATTTGGGACCGATTCATAGAAGGCGGTCTTACACTTTTTATGGCAGTGCCTACCGTTTACATCAAATTATTAAACTGCTGGAAAAAAGCAAATCAAACGAAAAGAAAACAGATGTCCGATGCATGCAGGAATATGCGATTAATGGTTTCGGGATCGGCAGCGCTGCCGGTGCATGTATTTGAGAAATGGAAAGAAATCAGCAGCCACAATCTGCTGGAAAGATACGGTATGACTGAAATCGGCATGGCACTATCGAATCCATACCATGGTGAACGAAGGCCGGGAAGTGTAGGAATGCCTCTTCCCGGGGTAACTGTCCGGCTTTTTGACGATTCAAACAAAACAATTCATAAGGAGGGGAAATCCGGGGAAATTAGAATAAAAGGAGAAAATGTTTTCAAGGAATATTGGCAAAAACCGGAATCTACAAAGGAAGCATATTGGAACGAATGGTTTTGCACCGGCGATGTTGCGGTGATTGAAAATGGCTATTTTCGGATACTCGGACGCAGCTCGATTGATATCATCAAGACTGGTGGATATAAAGTATCGGCGCTTGAAATTGAAGAAGTTTTGCGCAATCATCCTGCGATTTCTGATTGTTGTGTCGTGGGCGTTGAGGATCCCGATTGGGGCGAGAGAGTTTCTGCGGTAGTTATTTTAGCAGATCATTATGAATTGTCATTATCGGAGTTGCGTGCATGGAGTAAAGAAAGAATGGCAAACTATAAAATTCCGTCTAGATTATTGATTTTAGAGGAACTGCCGCGAAATTCAATGGGAAAAGTTATTAAACCAGCTGTTAAAAAATTATTTTAAAATCAACAAAATAAATGAACAGTCAAGGATTGAAGGAGGCTTCATGAAATTGTACGATCTTTCACAGCTGTTAAACCAGGAAGTTCCAGCTTGGCCATACTACCCACCCTTTGAAGTGAAATATATCAAGCGCAAATCTGAGCATGGTGTCAATGCGCAGTATATTCAAACTTCGAACCATATGGGAACCCATTTGGACGCTCCGCGCCATTTTGTAACCAACGGTATGACCATCGACGAAATTCCACTCGATTGGCTTTACGGCCCTGGCGTCATCGTCGATTTAACCGATGAAATGGATGAATTGGCGGTGTATACTCCGGATATGATCGAACAGCGCGTCCAGGTAAACCAAGGCGATTTACTGATCCTGCATACGGGCTGGCATCGGCATGCACAATTTGGCTCCGAACCGGATGAAGAAAAATATATTCACATGCACCCGGGGGCGCATCCGGACATGGTTCCCTGGCTGCTTGATAAAAAGATTAAGATTTGGGGTGTGGATGTTGTTTCCACCGACCATCCAATGGACTTACCGATTGGAAGGTTTTTGGGAAAAGGTATGCATGGCCATTGTGATAAGGTTCGTGCCAAATGTGAAGAAAAATACGGTAAAGCGAATATGGAGAAATTATTCCCTGACGAAGATTACCAGTTGACCCACAATGTTCTTTTCCCGCATAACTGTATGCATATTGAAAACCTGGGTGGTGATCTTTCAGCTCCGGAGATTCAAAATAAACGATTGATTATCGGTTGTTTTCCCTGGAAATTTAAAGGAGGGGAAGCGGCATTTTCCCGTGTAATTGCATTTGTGGAGGATTAAACCAATCGTATGATTGCGGAAAATGAAATTGCCCGAAAGTCGGCCACTGAGTTGCGCAGGTTGATTGGCAACAAAGAGTTGTCACCTGTCGAGGTTGTGGAAGCGTGCTTGAGCCAAATCGAAAAATACAATGGCGTTATTAATGCGGTTTGTACCGTGAACGAAAGCGCTTTAGATGAAGCGCACAAAGCAGAACAGGCAATAGTTAATGGTGATAAACTGGGGATATTGCACGGGCTTCCGGTCGGAATTAAGGATGTCACAGAAACTGCCGGAATCCGCACAACTTATGGAAGTCCGCTTTACTCAACACATATTCCTAAAGAAGATGCCCTGGTTGTTCAACGATTCAAACAAGCCGGTGCTATTATTTTAGGTAAAACAAACACGCCGGAATTTGCTACTGGCGGAAATACATTTAATGAAGTCTTTGGTGCAACCCGGAATCCATGGAATACAAAATTAAGCGCTGGAGGATCCACAGGTGGCGGCGCTGCTGCATTAGCAAGTGGTATGATTACTTTAGCCGAGGGCACGGATTTGGGTGGTTCCCTTCGGATTCCGGCATCGTTCTGTGGCGTTGTGGGTTTAAGGCCAAGCCCCGGATTGGTTCCAACCGAACCTACAAACTATCTTTGGGATAGCCTCTCCGTAACGGGAGGGCTGGCTCGAACGGTTGAGGATTTGGCTTTAATGCTCCAGGCAGTCAGTGGTCCCGGTGAACAAACGCCGTTTTGCCAACCCAATAAAGAGAGGGATTTTATTTCTGCAGTCCGGAAAAAATTACCGAACAAGCTAAAGGTAGCCTATTGCCAGGATATTGCCGGCATCGGAATAGAAGATGAGCTTGGACAAATTTGTCGCAACGCTTCGTTTGAATTATCGCAAATAGGAATGGAAGTCGATGAAATCGATTTTGATTTATCTTTCGGTCGGGATGCCTTTCTGGATTTACGTGGATATAGAATGGTTGCGCAGCACTTTAATCGATTAGACAAGCTAGATGAATTAGGAGAAAATCTAAGAGGGAATATACGGGCAGCTCTTAAAATTACAGTAGAACAATTGGCAGCTTCTGAACAGACGCGACTTAAAATCCAACAAAAATTTGAAAGTTTCTTTGAAGATTATGACACTCTTTTGACGCCTTGCATGGTTGTCTCGCCTTTCCCTGTTGAACAAAATTATCCGGAAACTGTTGCAGGTAAAAAGATGAAAACGTATGTGGATTGGTTTGCACCCACATTTTTACTTAGCCTAACCGGACTTCCTGTTGGTTGTGTCCCGTGTGGATTAACCAGTGAAAAACTGCCGGTTGGCTTACAAATTGTTGGAAAACCATGGAGTGAAGAAAGTGTGTTGGCATTGGCTCAGCGGGTTCAGGATTTATTTCCCATAGGATTACCATATCTGTAGATTATGTACCATTCAGTTTAAAAATAGCACACTTATATCGGGGGGGGAAATCATTTGTTGGTGTTTTAAAAGAGAATACAGAGCAGTAGTAGCATAATGCGTTGAGATGATTCATTCTTTTTCTTCCCCTTTGAAAATAATGTTTAAAATCAAGTTAAGAGATACAGCCAAAATCACTGCCAACACAACAGAGTTGGTCAGCAAAAGTTTAACAAATATCGGTAACGGATCCAACCACTCCGATCCTAAGGAATAAGTCGCATAAATGGGAACACAGATTGCACAAATCAAGGAAATACTTATAATGAAGGAATTGGCATTGGTGTTTTTCGCAACATTCAAAATCCTGGTACCAGATACGAAAATCATTCCACAAACGATTATAAAAACTCCGCCTAGTACCGACCTGGGCATTGCTACAAGCAGTGCGCCAAATTTTGGAAGCGCCAATAATCATTTCGATTAACCCACCAACAAATACAGCTCCCCAAAAGAAATGAAGCTCCCATTTGACTGGCAATGGGTACTATAGTCCCGGTAAGCGTAGCAGATGGTCCCTGGATGATTGGCAGGCGATTGCCAATTGTTGATTGAAGCAGGGTAGCAATGCCCATAGAAAACAGGCAAAAATTGATGAATTGTGCTCTCTCATGTATGGACATGCCAACTGCAGCGGCAACAGCTAATGGTAAAACAAATGGCGATATATCGACGAGGGTATGTTGCCAGCCAAAAAGGATACATTCCCACCAGGTTTTTGGTCTTTCATTAATTTTGTAGATTGGTGTTCTTAAGGTAGGTTTTTCTTCCCAAACTGCATCTTCAATCTGATTCATGCATTATTCCTTAAACCTGATTAGAAATTTGATTTACTAGTACCCAATAAAAGGATATTGTTTAAAATATCCACATTTTTAGACAGGATAAACAGGATTATCAAGATAAAAAGCAAGTATATCTTTGTTAATCCTGTCAAAAAAGAAAAAACGGCTATAAAAAATAGTTTGTTCAAAAAACAAAGTTTTACACTGTAATAGCATAATATATGCGATGAAGCAATCACAAAAATCAATGATTTCTTTGGAATAGTTGGCTTATTGAGTGCGAAATATTCTACAAGATGTCCAAATGAAACCCCCAACATCCGGCATCTGGCATCCA
Source organism: candidate division KSB1 bacterium (assembly GCA_022566355.1). Taxonomy (NCBI): domain Bacteria; kingdom Pseudomonadati; species Candidatus Zhuqueibacterota bacterium. Next base: position 4,037 of record JADFJB010000115.1, on the reverse strand, counting down.
GTATCCAGCATCCAGCATCCAGCATCCAGCCTCTAGCCTCTAGCCTCTCTTTTTTCCACAAATCCCACTCTTAAAAATTATTCTGTAACTTTTCCCGCTCTCTTATCGTCTTAATTTCAGACTCACAATAATTAAATCTTTTTTGGAGGTTGTTATGAAACGCGTATTCATAATGCTACTTTTTTTTACCGTTCTTTCTATTTTACCCGGAATTCTTCTTTCGGATGTCGATAAACAAGTACGTGCTATTCGTTTGAAGAACGCAGTGGTTATCGATGGTAAACTCGATGAAGCTGTTTGGCAAAACGGTTTCGGGATTACAAATTTTAAACAACGTGACCCCATTGAAAATGCCGAACCCAGCCAAAACACAATTGTTTGGGTTGCTTATGATGACGACGCAATCTATGTAGGGGCAAGGATGTACGACAGCGCTCCTGATTCGATCATCGCACGATTGGGACGAAGGGATTCTCATCTTCAATCTGATATTTTTCAATTTATGGTGGATCCATACCTGGATAAACGCAGTGGATTCTTTTTCTCTTTATATGCCGGTGGAACCCGCAGTGACGGCATCCTTTTTAATGATGATTGGGACGATAATTCCTGGGATGGTGTATGGGAAGGCAAGGTCAATATCGATGAAGAAGGATGGACTGCGGAAATGCGTATCCCATTTTCCCAGCTGCGATTCAAAAATAAAACCGAACAAATCTGGGGGGTTAACTTCCGCAGGGATATTGCTCGAAATAATGAGCGGGATTACCTGGTCTTCACACCGAAGAACGAAAGTGGCTTCGTTTCCCGTTTTGTCGAATTGGTAGGTATCAATGATATAAAACCCTCGCGCCAGGTGGAGATATTGCCCTACGTGAGAACGAAAGGCGAATTTACCCACCCGGCTGCCGGAAATCCGTTTCACGACGGCTCTAAGTATTTACCGGGTTTTGGCGCCGATATTAAAATCGGGCTTAGTAACAGCTTGACGTTGGATGCGACCATAAACCCGGATTTTGGCCAGGTGGAAGTGGATCCTGCCGTTGTGAACCTAAGCGATGTGGAAACTTTCTTTAGCGAAAAAAGGCCGTTTTTTATCGAGGGTTCCTCGACTTTTAATTTTGGTCGCGGCGGCTCCAGCAGCAATTGGGGCTTTAATTGGGGGAATCCAAACTTTTTTCATAGTCGAAGAATCGGCAGGGCGCCGCAAGGCAGTTTGCCAGACTACGATTATGCAAATGTCCCTGATGGCACAACAATTCTGGGAGCGGCAAAACTCTCAGGAAAGATTCAGAATAACATCAATTTTGGCATGGTGCACGCGTTAACCCAGCGCGAATATGCCGACCTCGATTTTCAAGGGAATCGGTCATCAGCAGAAGTAGAGCCCATGACTTATTATGGCGTCTTTAGGGCACAAAAAGAAATGAATGAAGGCAGACAAGCATTGGGTGTCATTTCCACCTTAACTTCACGTCAGTTTAAGAATGATGGCCTGCGCGATAATATGAACAGCTCGGCTTTCTCCGGCGGTGTCGATGGCTGGACGTTTTTGGATAAAAACAAAGTTTGGGTGATTACCGGATGGGCAGGACTTTCTCACATAGACGCCAATAAAACCAGGATGCTCTCGTTACAGAACAGCTCCAGCCATTATTTCCAAAGACCGGATGCAGGCCATGTAAGTATTGATAGTAATGCCACAACGCTTACCGGCTGGGCCGGCAGGTTGATGCTTAATCGCCAAAAAGGCAGCTGGTTTTTGAATTCCGCTTTGGGTATGATCCATCCGAATTTTGATGTCAATGATCTGGGCTTTATGTGGCGGACAGACCTGATTAATGCTCACCTCGCTACCGGGTATAGTTGGACAAAACCCACCCAATATTACCGCAGTCTCTGGTTAACTTTTGCCACTTTCCGGAGTTATGATTTTGATAATAATAATATCGGCCAGGGTTTCTTTCAATTCGGTAATATCCAATTCTTAAATTATTATGGTATAAATTGGAGTTTCAGTTATAATCCGGAAACTTTAAACAATAGAAGGACCCGCGGCGGACCCTTAACCCTTAACCTGCCCAACTGGTCTGCCAGCGGCTGGTTAAACACGGACCGTAGGCATGCCTGGGTGTTTGGGTTGGGATCTTTCGGTGGAAGAGGAAAATCCGGATTTCGCCAATGGGGCATCGATGGCAATATCGAATGGAAACCTGCTTCTAATATTTCTCTAAATGTTTCCCCGAGTTACAACCGCATGCAGGAACCGGCTCAATACCTTGGTTCGTTTGAGGATGCCACTGCAACCCAAACTTATGGAAATCGTTATGTTTTCGGCGCCCTGGAGCAAAAATCATTTTCAGCAAATATCCGTTTAAATTGGACTTTCAGTCCAAATCTTAGCTTACAACTCTATGCACAGCCACTAATCTCCTCAGGCGATTATACGGATTTCAAGGAACTCGCCCGACCGGAAAGTTATGACTTTAATGTCTATGGCGAAGGGAATTCTACTTTTTCCGAAGATAATTACATAGCAGATCCGGACGGTCCGGGTCCGGCAGCGCCAATCGAATTGTCGAACCCGGATTTTAACATCGTGTCTTTGCGTGGTAATGCGGTATTGCGTTGGGAATACTCCCCGGGCTCTACGTTATTTTTCGTATGGACCCAAAGCCGCTCTGAATACGAAAATATCGGCGAATTTGAATTAAGAAGATCCTTCAACCGCTTAATGGATATCCGCGCCGACAATATTTTTATGGTAAAAGCAACCTACTGGCTGGGCTTGTAGAATGTCATTTCGACGATACCCTTCGGCAAGTTTATCTTGAGCGAAGTCGAAAGGCTCAAGATGAACTCTGCGAGAAGAAATCTTGTCTCTATTAAATTATTTTTTTTGTGGATCAAAAGATTTCTCGTCGTAAACTCCTCGAAATGACAGCATTATTGTTATTTTTCAGAAGTCTCAAATAGAATAATCATATAACCTCCCGGACGGCATTGGTGGTTTTAGCGCTGCTATCAACACCAGTGCCGTCTTTCCTTTTTGGTTTTCACGATTTATAATTCAAAGATTTAATGATCCCTTAACAATTTCTATGAGTATACCAACGCTAAAGAAATGTTAGGGAAGATGGGAGTGAAGGTGAGGTGTTTTCGTGTCTGGGCAACATGGGTTGAGAACCGCAATAGACTTTAGCAAAAGTGGTTATTCGCCGCATGTTCCAATTGGTCAGGCCCATGTGTATTTTAGTAGCATCCGCTGAACTATAAATAATTTCAGCAGCCGTTTTTCCTGTTATAGCCCAATGCAGCTTGTTTTGGACCGAAGCGAAAAAATCTTTAGCAATAGGCGCGTTCATATCATAATCAGCGGAGAGGGCATATATATCTGTGATTTTCTGGTAAAAGCGACGCTCACTGGCCCGGATCTCCCGGATGCGCTCTAACAGTTCGTCAAAATAATCTTTGCCAAAAACCTGCTTGCCCTGCTTGAGCCGTTCATCATCCAGAACAAAGCCTTTTATGATGAATTCTTTCAGGGTTCTGGTCGCCCAAATGCGAAATTGCGTAGCTTGGTAAGAATTGATGCGGTAACCAACCGAGATGATGGCGTCAAGACTGTAAAACTCCATGTTTCGTTTAACCCGCCTTGTTCCTTCTTTTTGAACTGTTTCCAAAATGGAAAGAGTTGCCTCCTTCTGGAGTTCTCCACTTTCAAATATGTTTGAAAGGTGCTTGCTGATTGCCGGTATTTTGACCCCGAAAAGTTCTGCCATAGCCATTTGTGTAAGCCAGACAGTTTCGTCTTTTAGAAACACTTCGATATTTACTTTTCCATCATTCCCGGTATAGAGAAGGAAATCGGATTGGTTGTCAAGTGAATTGTATTTCATTTCACGTTTCTTTCCTGTAAGTCGCTGTCAGGGGCAATAGAAGGGGCGTAGATGTATGGGTAACCCTGTTTTTCAAAGAGTTCTATGGCGAATTTTTCGATTACGGATTCGGTGATTTTGTCAGTCATTAAGATTCCC
>JADFJB010000114.1 GCA_022566355.1 candidate division KSB1 bacterium | reverse complement strand
ATTCCTCCCCTTGATAAGGGGAGGTTAGGAGGGGTAATTGAGATAAACAAATGACTACAGCTTATAGCTCCGTTTAAAAATACGTCACCGAATTTATGAAACAGACCACTTAGTTAGAGTTTATTAATGGATAAGACAGGATTAACATGATGAACAAAATTTACAAAATAATTAATGGAAGGAGTTTCAAAGATATTTGGAATTTGCATGCTATAAATATTTCATCCCGCTGGGATTTTGCAACCTATCAATTATCAAAATATTCATTTTTTAGGTTTTATTCGGTGTGAATAAATCAAATTAAAAGATCATGATCCAATTTCTCAGTCCAATATTATTATTGCTTTCCTTATCAGTTATAATCCCTATCGTGATTCATCTCTTGAGCCGAAGACGTGGCAAGACACTTAAAATAGGAAGCGTTAAGCTCATCGCAGAATCCCAAAGCAGCAAATTTAAAAATTTAAAACTGAGTGAGGTGATGTTACTTCTACTGAGAACTACCTTGCTTATTTTGTTGGCTTTGTTGTTAGCAAAACCCTATTGGATCGATCACAAATCCATCAATGAATCCGAAGGAAAACACTGGGTGCTAATAAGTCCGGAAATCCTGGATAAAATAAATGATTCATCCATCAATACGAAGATCGATTCCTTAATATCGAATGGTTATGAACCGCATCTTTTTGATTCAAAGTTTCCCAAGATTAATTGGAACGTAAAAGATGAAATCGATCAATCGCTACAAAATTACTGGTCACTCTTGCGGGAAGCAGATTCAATATTACCGCCGGGCTCGCAGCTTGTTGTGTTTGCACCTAATCAGCTTAAATATTTTCGAGGCGAGCGTCCGCAACTGAACTCCGAATATACCTGGTATCCAATTGAATCTGAAAAAAGCCAATGGATCGAGAAAGCCAAGATTCATAAAGATAAGCTGTTAGTCACTTTAGGATTCAGCGATTCATCGAAAACCTTTTTTCGAGAATATGAATTCGAAATTCCAAGAACACCAAGAATATTCAGTGGAAACAACATGCCTCCGGTTGAAGTTGTCACGGACTTCAAAAGGGAAGAAATCAGAATTCGTATCATTCAAGCAAGCAATGATTATTCAGATGTTTTCAGAATTCAAACCAATCCATCAAAAAGGGTTGTTCAAATTTTTTATGAAGAGGATAGAGTTGATGATGCAAATTATGTTCGTGCCGCTGTCGAAGCTGTCGAGGAGATAATCAAAATTCCGATTTCTATATCGATGCTGGGAATGAAAGATTTTGAAAAAGTAACGAATTCTCCGGAACTCATTTTTTGGCTTTCGTCTGAGGAAATCCCTGGGACATTGAAAAATTTTACTCAAGACGGAGCTACCCTGATAACAGATATGGCCTCTAATGAATACGAGATAAGTACCGGCAAAATGATTATGGCTGGCCAAACCACAAATGAAGAACCCAGGATTTGGCGGTATTCTAAAGTCCAAAATCAGAATGCTTCAATTTGGACAGACGTTGAAGGCAATCCATTACTACAGTTCGAATCCCTTGGACTGGGAGAGATTTACCGGTTTCACAGCCGTTTTCATCCACAATGGAACGAATTAGTGGTTAAACCACAGTTCCCGGAATGGATCATGAATGTTCTTCTGAAAAGTCTGGAAAACGAGGGGATGGAAAATCCAAAGCGAATTATTGACAGGAGAAATATAAGCATCAATCAATTAAGCCCACAAAAAATTATAGTTGCCAATGATATGCGGCAGAAAGAGAATAAATCCGATTTAACAATTTTTTTATGGCTTATTGTTTTATCACTTTTTGGTTTTGAGCGCTGGATTTCTGAAAGGAGAAAAACTAACGAATCATCTACATAGAAACATTCTCCAAAGGCTGGCCAAAGATTGGAACCGACAGGTTTTAGTTAGTTCATTTCTGCAAGCGCTGGGATTGTCCATGCTATTCCCCTTTGGCCTTGGCCATATTCTGAGTTGGTCGATCAAAAGTCAATTCCTGATCTTTATAATTATGATCGTATTACTTGGTGTTGCTTTAATCAGGTTGAATTGGCGTAAGCGAGCCCAGGTGAACCAAATTGCAGCCCATTTAAATCGAAAGTATCCGGAACTTGAGGAGAGCAGTGAATTATTTCTGCAGCCAGGAAAATGTACCCTTTTGCAGCGCATGCAGTTAAGCCGCATCGAGCCTGTTCTTACCAAAATCAAAATTCAATCTGTTTTACCCAACAATTTACTTGTTTCCGGATTTAAGTGGTTATTTGTGCTCGGATTGATCACTGCAATACTGGCAATTTGGGCGCCGCAAATTTCATCAAAAAAAGAATTTTCGTTCAAGCCAATGAGACAGCAAGGCAAAGAAGTCGTTGCAAAAAACTCTGATCCTCCGCCAAATGTAGAATCAATCCGAATTGAGATTTCCCCGCCCGCTTATACCAGGAAGCCAAAAAAAACCAGCAAAAATCCTAACCTTAGTGTTGCTGAAGGTTCTGAAATAAAATGGCGAATAAAATTAGATAAATCTGTTGAATCCGCTAAACTCGTATTAAATAATGTTGATACTCTTGTTTTCATGGAGAATCCAAACCGAACCTACACATTGGGTTATAATGCCACAGAATCAGGATTTTATTATTTGGAATTAAATAGTGGACAAGGGATTTTTACCGTGTCCGATTTTTATCAACTGGAAGTCATTAAGGACAAACCTGCTTCTGTTTTTGTAGTACATCCGGACCAACGTACTGAAATCAAATTCGATGAACTGGCCAACGTTAACCTGGTGGTTGAAGTCAAAGATGACTATGGATTCGACAAAGCAAAAATATTTGCCACCGTTACCAGGGGAGGGGATCCTGGTTTTATGTCAATGAAGGCAATGCCTGGCTTAGCCGGCGCCAGGGACAAAAAATCAAAGCAACTCGTTTGCGATCGACTTTTAATCCAAGAATAGATGAAACACAAGACGATACTAAAAGTAAAAAAACACAAGCTATATCATCTGTTTGGTTTTTTCTTGTTTTTTTATTAAGTACCAGTTATTTATGGATTGAGAGAAAGATTTAGACAGGATTAACATGATGAAAATATTTCAAAAAATGATAATGAAATATATCTCTATTTATACACCCGACCTGTCTAAAATTTTTATTAATATCAGCCACCTATTATGAAATTGAAGCATACTTTATCACTTGTGTTCATTTTGATAGCTTGGCTTTTCTTCGGAACTCAAAAAGAAGAGCCTCTACCTACTCCCTCAGGCGCAAAGCAGGCTCTTGATTTCTGGTCGGATTCACGCGCTTATCCCCAATCAACCATTCCCGATGTTGGATTTATGAAAGCCTATGAATTCACAAAAAAAAATCTATCTAATGTCAATCGTTTGCTAAAGAAATCGTCTTCATCCCAGGAATGGCGGAGTATCGGTCCGAACAATATTGGCGGAAGAACTCTGGCTATTGCCATTGATCCGGTTCAAACGGATATCATCTACGCCGGTTCCGCCAGCGGTGGATTGTGGAAAAGCACAACCGCAGGAAGGGGCGCTTCTGCATGGCAATATGTATCGACAGGGTTCCCAGTGCTGGGAGTAGGCAGTATCGCTATTGATACTTCCGATCCAAAGAAAATTTATATCGGAACAGGTGAAGTTTATGGCTACCAGCAAGCGTTTCCAGGAATTAATTACAGGACTACCCGGGGGAGTTACGGCATCGGAATTCTCAAAACTACTGATGGCGGTAAAACGTGGACCAAAAGCCTGGATTGGTCTTACAATCAAAAACGGGGAGTGCAAGCGGTTCGTATCGATCCCCAAAACCCAAATATAATTTGGGCGGCTACGACCGAGGGTACTTATAAGTCAACAGATTCCGGAACCACTTGGCTGAAAGTACACTCTGTAATAATGGCCATGGATATAGCCATAAACCCCGATGATCCCAATACAGTGTTTGTTGCTTGTGGTGGATTGCAAAGTGCGGGGCATGGTATTTATCGCACAAAAAATGGTGGTTCAACCTGGTCGAAACTAGTTATCGGATTGCCAAATACTTTTGGCGGCAAAGCCCAGCTTGCCATATCCAAATCTTCTCCAAATATAATTTGGGCAAGTATTGGCAACGGTTACTGGCGTAATGCAGGAACCTGGTTGTGCAAATCGACCAATAATGGTGATTCATGGAGCACTATCTCCACTCCGGATTATGCCTCTGCCCAGGGTTGGTATTCTCATTATGTCGGCGTTCATCCCACAAATCCAAATATTGTTATTGCTGCAGGACAACTGGGAATTTACAAATCAACATCGGGTGGAACGAATTTACAAATGAAGACTGAATTTGTATATCCAAGAGGAACTCCACCACCCGGCGGTCCGGAAGGACCTCCAACATATGCCCATGCGGATAACCATGCCATGGTATTTCATCCCGCAAATCCGGATATTATTTATTTTGCCAATGATGGCGGCGTGTGGCGATCTTTGGATGGCGGCGAGACATTTCAAAGTTGCAATGGCGGTTACCAGACCACTCAATTTTACAATGGCTTCTCTACTTCACAAACGGATTCTCTTTTATCCATTGGCGGCTTTCAAGATAACTGGACGGCAGTCTATGAGGGTTCCTCAAGTTGGCGGCGTGTGGCAGCAGGTGATGGCAGCTGGACGGCAATTCACCCTGGAAATCCCAATACGATTTATGCATCCAGCCAGAATCTTGCTATTGTAAAATCAAATAATCGAATGGAATCATGGTTTAATGTTCGACCTCCTGAATCAGACTCTGAGATCACAGCTTTTATCGCACCCTTTGTGCTGAGTCCGTCAAATCCAAATACATTGTATGCAGGTAGAAGTAATATTTACAAATCCACCAACGGTGGGTCGGGATGGACGATCACAACAACTGCCTCCACTCTTCAGGGAAACCCGGCCATTGCAATGGCGATTTCAACCAATACTCCGGATACGGTTTATGTGGCGACTGCCCCGCAAAGCACAAAGCCGGGAATTTTTATTACTACGAATGGTGCCTCCTCCTGGCAAAACATAACAGGAAATCTTCCGGATCGTTATCCATTGGATATTGCTGTGAATCCGCAGAATGCTGCTCAAGTTTATGTCGTGTTTGGCGGGTTTGGTTCGTCACATATTTTCAAGTCGAATAATGCCGGTCAATCATGGAAGGATATTGGAACAGGCTTGCCTGACGTGCCCACATCTGCCGTAGTGGTGGATCCTGAGTATCCCCGGCATATTTACCTGGGCAATGATTTGGGCGTCTTCGTATCACTCGACGATGGCGGTTCTTGGCAGGACTTTCGAGAAGGCTTGCCGGATGCCGTTATCACAATGGACCTCAGTATCTCTCCTACGAATCGAAAGCTGCGTGTGGCAACTCATGGCAATGGAGCTTATGAACGATCTTTGCTGGATGTGGGTGTTGATGTCGAGGATTCGCCCAGTGTGGTCTTACAATTTAAATTGAAGCAAAATTATCCCAATCCGTTTAATCCGACAACCACAATTGAATTTGAAATTCCGGATAGAGCTCATATAATAGCCATTATCTATGATTTGTCCGGCAGAATAGTCGATCAATTAGTTGATGGCATGGTAGAGCCAGGATCACACAAAGTGGTTTGGAATGCCAGTGGCTTTTCGACCGGTGTTTATTTTTTTAGACTTGAAGTGAAAGAGTTAGGTTTTAAACAAACAAGGTTGGTCGTTGGGACGACGAAGCTAACATTGCTTAAATAGAAAGAAGTAACAAGCCAACAGATTCCATCGCTTTGAGCGATGGAATCTGTTTAAAATCCTTAGAAAGAGCATATCCTGAAAATCCGAATACTATCTGCGGAAGATATCGATAAATCCATCACTATGGCGGAAGCCATCGAAGTGAATGCCCGGGCTTATGCGAGTCTTAGCACCAACGACGCTGTTTTACCGCAGCGAATACCCATCGAAACTGAAAAGGGCACAACTTTATTCATGCCGGCTTATCTTAAAACAGCACAGGCGATGGCTGTGAAAGTTGTTTCCGTTTTTAATGATAATCCAAAATTGAATTTGCCAAGAATCCACGCTTTGGTTCTAGTCGTTGATACTGAAACCGGTGTGCCAATAAGTTTGGTTGACGGAGAAAGGCTTACCGCGCTCCGGACCGGAGCCGGAGCAGGTGCAGCCACGAAAATATTGGCACGAGAGGACGCAAGAGTATTGGCCCTGTTTGGCGCAGGCGCCCAGGCCATGGATCAAGTGGCAGCCGTGCTCTCAGTTAGAAATATTCGTGAAGTCCGGATCTTTACACCGTCAGGGAAATCTGCTTCTGAATTAGCTGATCGCATTCATCAACAATTCCCTCATGTAAATGCGTTTGCAGCACAAAACCCGGCACATGCAATCCGGAATGCGGATATAATCACTTGTGTGACTACCAGCAATGAACCGGTTTTTAACCCGGTTGAAGTATCAGCAGGAACTCACATTAATGGCGTGGGATCCTTTAAACCGGATATGCGGGAAGTTCCGGTTTTTGGGTATCATTCCTCACTGGGTATTTTTGTAGATAGCTTGCAAGCTTCCTTAACGGAAGCAGGCGAGCTTATGGAAGCCATCGATAAAAAGTTGATCCAAAAGCAAAACCTGACGGAAATCGGTGATGTGATTGCCGGCAATAAACCGGGGCGACAATCTGCCGATGAAATTACCTTTTTTAAATCCGTCGGAGTTGGGGTACAGGATGCAGCTACTGCGCAGTTGGTTTTGGAGAGAGCTGAGGGAATGGGTTTGGGGAGGATGGTGGAGGTTTAGGGAAGATGATATATGAATTTTAATTATTTCTTTATCTTGATCTTCAAAAGTAAGAATATTTCGGAAATTGACAAGTCCCTGGGATTTTGATCATCTTGAATTATTATGAAACAAACAATAGCAATAAACTAACCACTAAATGTGATCTTAAAAAGTTAGATAAAAGGTTGAATGATAAATTCTCATCAGAGATTACCTGGTTGGATATTAAAATTGATAAGAATGTTGACGCTCTATGGAGCGATATGGCCAAATGGAAAGACGAGATACTAAACTAACAGACAACGACAAGCTTGCCAAAAAGCTCGATCGGATTTTGGTTAAGCAACAGTCGATCACAGTGAATTATAAACGAGTTGACCAGAAGGTAGAAAATTTGGCGGATTTTACAGAAAAAACAGCCCCTTGACATCCTAATTAAACTACCTTATACTTACAGTAAGAAAGTAAGAATACTTCTTTATTTTTAAAACAAAGCTTAACCATGGAGGTCTAATAATGCCACATGTTAAAATCGGCCCCAAACACCAGATAACTATACCCAAAGAGGTTTTTGAAACCCTCCAACTGGAGACTGGGGATATCCTAGAGGTGACTGTCCAAGATGGCAAAGGTATAATAATCCCCAAGCGGATCCTCGAGAAGATGCCATTGCCGAAACTTTCACCCAGAGACCAAAAGCTCCTAAAATCAGCCAAACGTAAAATTCAGGCAATCCGGAAAGATCTTAAATCTGCAAACGGATTAACAGAAGCCGAAACCGAGGTGGCTGCAAAGGTTGGCCTGATCGACCCAGAGCAACGCTGGTGGTGGACAGAAGAATGGCAGCAGGGCGAGCGAGAAGCGCAGCGGGATATTGACCAGGGTCGAATTAAGGAATTCCACAACCCCGAGGAGCTGCTCAATTCTCTACGCCCATGACCATAGTCAAATCTAATCGCTTTACAAAAGAATTTGAATCGTTACCTCAAGACATCAAACAGCGAGCCCGAAAGCAGCTAGCCCTGTTTTTCCAGAACCCCAAACATCCTTCACTACAGGCTAAAAAAATGAAAGGCCACCCCAATACCTGGGAAGGCCGAGTAACTAAATCCTACCGATTCACCTTCACCATAGAGTCAGATCGGATAATTCTGAGAAGAATTGGCACTCATGATATTTTGAAAAGACCATAATTCTGAAAAGAGGCGTAGGAAAAACCAGTGTATGCATGTATACAGCAGCCTCGTTAGCTGAATCTGGCAAGAAAGTTTTTACAATTTCATTTCACCACATTAATTTCCCACTCAGTCTGCCAAAAACCAGCTAAACTCGCAGCTTCTTCTTCAATCCTGGTAAACGTGCTTTTAGAAAATTTTTCAAATGGCTCTATTTCCAAAAACAATCGCTTACTTTTACGGGTATAAGACCAAACTCCTATTACCCTTCCGTTTAACAATATTACCGGTGAGATCCATCCTGCTTTGCGATAAACTCGTTTGTACAAGTTAGAAGCCACTAAATGATTTTTATCTATATGGCCAAGCATGTAGGGATCAAAATGCGGCAATAAACAAAAAACTTGGCTATCCAAACAACTTTTTCTGAGTGGGTCAAAATCTTCCCGAAGAATCAATCCTTCTTTATTTTCGAATCCGACTTCTATTAGTTCTTTTTTCATTTCCTGCCGGATAGTTCTCACCTCTTGCATGGAAATACCAGACCATTTGGAAAAATCCTGGAGTGTAGCAGGGCCATAAGCAGACAAATATCGACTGAACAGAATGTGTTTGGCATCCTGTTCCGAAACTTCTTCCAGGTTCGACAGCCATTGATCAACACGGACAAGAGTAACTTCCTGGCCTTGATCAGGGCCGTAACAAACCAATCCCTCCACCATAGCTTGTCTGACAACTCCCCACCAACTCAGTTTGTTCACCCGGGGGGATTTCAGCAAGCATTCGGGGTAGTCTTTAAATCGAATCAAAACCTGGCAGGTTTTTTCTAAGAAAGCTATCATTCTTTAAAGCATGTAGTTTGAAACCTGCCAGGTCTATTTGCATACAAAACTAACTAAGGACAAAATATTTTTGAAATTTGAAGTTTCGATTTTGTTTTGGATTTCGATATTCGATTTTAGGATTTAAGCCCTTCAACAATTAGGCAGTAAATTGTTCATAACAACCCTATAAGCGCCAAAAAATACTCAAGATAAGTTTAACTTATTATTTCCCAGTATATCTTATACACCAGATACGGCCGGTTACAGAGTCTGAAACATACAATGAGCCATCCGGTCCTTGTGCGAGACCCATTGGACGGTGTTGTGCATCCTGTGGTCCATGTATAACATCAACGCCGGCAAAACCATCGGCAAAAACCGACCAATCACCCGATGGGCGTTCTCCATCAAAAGGCACAAAAACAATATTGTAGCCAGCTTGTTCAAGAGGCGCCCGGTTCCAGGAACCATGAAATGCGATAAAAGCGCCATTTTGGTAGCTTGCGGGAAATTGGTTGCCAGTGTAAAACAACAGATCATTCGGAGCCCAATGGCCCGAAAAAGCCACAATCGGTCTCTCGTATTGCTCACATCTGCCGACTTTCTTGCCATCGCCGCCATATTCAGGAGCAAGTATCTTTTTGCCTTGAAGATGATCATTATAACAATAGGGCCATCCGAAATTAGAGCCATCGTCCAGCATTAAAAACTCCTCGGAAGGCAGCTCTGCATTTAAGCTGTCGTTAAAAAGTTCCGGCCATAAACCCTCTAATTGATCGCGGCCATGCTGGACAACATATAGTTTTTTGGAAACCGGGTTCCAATCTATGGCAACCGAATTACGAATCCCACTGGCATAACGGTAACCATCATCGACTTGCGTTTGATTGAGCTTATCATCACTAAAGCGCCAAATACCTGCGTGCCGTCCTAAATGGGGACACGGATCCAAACCCGGCGATCCTGGTCTGCGCATTTTCTCCTGGCAGGCATTTGAGGGCGCGCCAACGTTCACATACATATTGCCTTCACCGTCAAAAGCAAAGGGTTTAACGGCATGCTGCCGTTGTCTTAGAAAACCGGAGACCACAGTCTCCGGGGGATTTTCGGGAACCAACTCTCCCTCGGTCAGCCGGTATCTATACACAGCGGTGTCAGGAGCGAAATAGAGATATCCATTGTGAATTCCAATTCCTGTACCACCATATTCACCAAAGCGCTCAATTATATCTGCTCTGCCATCGCCGGTGGTGTCCCGCAGCGCCACAATACCGCCCTGCTCATTTCTTGTGGATCGCAGCGCTACGTAAATATCGCCATTCGTGTTTACGGCCATATGCCGTGCGCGGCCTAGACTGTCGGCAACCACAAAAGCGCTAAAGCCATCGGCTAACTGAATACCACCATTATCAGGATCGAATTGAATCTCACCATACTTTTGGCCACAGGACATACAACCGACTAAAATGAAAGTGAAAAAAAGCTGCATACTCCAGTTCTTTTTGATCCCTGTAGAGTTGAACATATTCTTTCTCCTTAATTATTTGTTTTCCGAATTGACAACAAAAATAATATAGTTAAATTTACAAATCAAGACAGATTTATGAAACTCATCCCTTATTGTGTGCTATTCATTCAAATAAAATAAGATTAATAAACTCTCGGACTTTAAATAAAAACAATAATATAGCCACGGATTCGCACGGATAAAACAAGGATTTAATAAATGAAGCTTGAGTCTACTCTAAAAACCGATGCAATCGCTTTTCCAAAAGCAATGTTACATAAAAACAAATACTTATGAGAGCGATGGAATCGGTATCCCACCTTTTTAGAATGAACACAAGCTTTAAGAGGACAATTTACTCTCTACATATTCATTCACCACCTGTTCTAGAATGCTCAGGGGCATGGCGCCGTTCTTGAGTACCACATCATGAAAATCCCTGATGTCGAAGTGATCGCCCAATTTTTGTTTCGCTTTTTCTCGCAACTCAACAATTCTTAACATCCCGATCTTATAAGCACAGGCTTGACCTGGATTGACAATATAACGTTCAATCTCTGCAACTACATCACCTTTTGACATGCCGGTATTGTCAAGCATATAAGCGATAGCTTGTTCGCGCGTCCATCTTTTGTAATGTATGCCGGTATCAACAACAAGGCGTACCCCTCGAAACAATTCGGCTTGCAATCGGCCAAGATTATTGAACGGATCTTGCTGAAGGCCGTATTCCCATGCAAGGAGCTCCGCATAAAGCGCCCACCCTTCTGTGTAAGCAGTAAAGGGAATAAGATTGCGGAAAGTGGGAACTCCGGTTATCTTTTGCTGGATCGCTATTTGAAAATGGTGGCCGGGTATGGCTTCATGATAGGCCAGGGTACGCATGCCAAATTTAGAAATTTCTTTTACATCGCGAAGATTGGCAAAGAAAACACCTGGACGTGATCCGTCCATTGCTGGTCCATTGTAATAAGCGCCAGGTGCGGTCTTCTCCTTAAATTCGGGAACGCGCCTTACTTCCACACCCATCTTAGGGCGTACGTTAAATACCATGCCCAGGTTTTGGTCGATTTCATCGATAATCTCCTGGTATTTTTTTAAGATTTGCACACGTGCGGAATCGGTATCAGGATAAAGGAAGCGGTCTTCTGAGCCGAGTCGGCGCATGTGACTCGCAACGGTCTTACCGGTATAACCGAGGCTATCCAGGATTGAATGCATTGTACTCTGGATACGGTTTACCTCCTCTAAGCCAAGCTGGTGTACCTCTTCCGGAGTGAAATCGGATGTGGTATTGCTGCGCAACTGGTAAGCATAATATGCTTCACCATCGGGAAGTTTCCAAACGCCGTCATCGGTTGTGGCTTTAGCCTCTAAAGCTTCAAAATAGAAAATCATTCTTTGATAAGCAGGGAACACAGTTTTTTCAATCTGTTCTCGGACATCTGCAAAGAGTTTACCAGCGCTTTCTTTTTCAAACTCTTTTACCTTTTCAACTTTCATTTGAAAGGAAACAAACAGGATGTTCTCATCTACTGGTTGAATAACGAAATTCCGCATTTCTATGAGAACTTTCTCTATAACAAATTTGGGTGGGATGATCCCTTTTTCTTCCCGCAGTTTCAATCCTTCAATCACCTGGTCGAACTTAATACCAAATTTTGATAACCTGGCTATGTAATTTTCCGCACTTTTCTTATTTTTGACTTGATGTGTAGCGTCCATGAAACTGGGAAGGTTACTCTGCACTCCGAATAGTTGATTGACAGGATAATTATGGTACATAAATCGTTCTCCCCGGACAGCATCATCGATGAACCATTCCAGGATATCAGTTGAAAGTTGTTGCGATTTGCTTTGATCCTCACGGTCGTAGCTACGCAGAAGCTCGAGATCGCTCCGAGTTTTATCAGCAAGTTTTTGAGCCCGGGCTGGCGATGAGTCCGTTAGATCGTCACTGTGAAAATCTAAAAGTGAATTATCTATGAATCCTAATTGGGAGAGTAACTGCGGATCGTCCAGTAAGAATTCGATGAATACTCTTTCATAAAAATGGTTTATGTTCAGCGGTTTACCCCAGACAAGCTTGTAAGTCCACCATCCTCCGATTAATAACACCAATCCAAGAAATCCAAGAATATATTTTTTCATGTCGACTCCTATTGGTCTAAATTCACCAGTGAATAAAAGTAAAATAACTTCATCAGACGAAGTTTTGGCTGAAAGTTCTTTGCAGCTAACTTAAAACGGTCACGCGCAACCTTGGCATAATATCTCTCAAATCCAATAACAAATTGCTCAAAGCGGCTGAAATTTAGCGGACCCAAGCCAATTTTTGTATCAAGGATTTTCATTTTCTTAATTGGCTTGAAAAAATTGTCGTAGTGGGATGGGATCACATATTTAGGTTTTAGATATGCAAGGGTTTGAACTATAGTGTTATAGTCTCTTCTGGATGTGATGCCCTGGATCAGGATATCCACTTCACCTATTTGGTTGTTGTGTCTAACGATAGTAGATTCACTAAAAAAAATGCGTAAGCCCTGGTATTCTATCAAATAACCAATTGAAGTATTATGGTTCATCTTATAATCAAAAACATTATAGGGGGGATGTTTTTTGATGGAACCAACAATAGCGGTAGAACCCAGATGATCATAACTGGAATGGTCAGAGGCAAATGCCGTTATCTTGAAATTACCAAACCTACCGACATCACAATAAATGTCCGAACCCAGCAAACATTCTTTTTTACCAGGACTAAAAAGCAGTGTCTTTATTTTGCTATTTTGCAATCCTCCAATTGAATCGAGCCATTCCATGCCTCTTCCAGGCTCATGTCCAACGATCAGGTCATGGACATTCTGGCTGCCTACTACCAATGGTCGTTTTAGGGAATCCGGATATTGCGCAAGAATATATGGGACATCCTGAACATGATCATGATGCGCATGTGCAACTAATATTACTTTTAGGTTTTGTAATGGAATCGGCGCAAGGATGTAATGGTTAACGGCACTCGTGTCGATCGTAATGGTTTTGATTAGCTGACCAAAAGCAGGCCGGGAGACAAATGGATCAATTAAGATAACTGTAGAGTCGTCACTAATTTCATATCCCGCAGTGCCCAGCCATCTTATCTTCAAGCCGGATGGTGGCAAACGTGAGGCCGTCACAACAGGCTCATCTTCATTGTTTATGCTGGCTGAATGCCATTCCAATACCTCGCCTTTTTGTGGAGAAAATCCCTGAACATTTGAATATGAAATTTCTTGTGGTTTGCCATAACTACCCCTGGGAAATGTACCACAACCGGAAAGACTCGACCAGAGAAAGAGTAGGCAAATATAATGGGTTGTCATTTTCTTCATTCTATGAGGTATTAGCAGGATAGCGTTTTGTTTTGGCTTTGCATGAATTCTATTCAATATCATTTCCAACAACCTTAATTTAGCAAAATTGATTCGAAAGATGGAATGAAAATGTCTATTTGTCTAAAACCACAAAAACCAATAAAAGGAATGGATGTTTTTAAAGCAAGTACTTTTCCGGATTCCTGGCGTTGAAGCTTGTCGGCATTAAACTTTTTTTTCTTGCAGTACCTTGGGGGGAAAATCTTAAGTATACTGTCCGGTTAGACAATCGATGGTTGCCTTTAAATCAAAATAACCCTTTTATTTTATTGAATTTATAGCTATACTTCCAACCGGACATAATACACAAACTGACCGGTAGAGCCCTTTTTCCTCACCGGACATTTAAACAGGTATATCAATGGATCCTATCAATCAAAAAAATACAACCATAAAATATCTTACCCAGGAAGAGACCGCGAGATTTTTTTCAAAGATCAAATCTAAACGCGATCGGGCCATGTTCAATGTGATTTATAAATACGGCCTCAGGGCATCGGAAGCCGGATTACTTAAAATAGAAGATATTGACTTGGATCGCCGACGGATTAAAATCTGGCGATTGAAAGGTGGTGTTTCAGGAGAGTATGGCATTTTCTCAGACACTGCTCGACTTTTAAAAGCTTACCTTAAGGAAAGAGAAGTTGATTTTTATTCGCCTTTGTTTCTTTCCCGGAAGAAAAATGCAATTTCACGAAAAACCATCGATGATCTTTTTCGGGCGTATGCCAAGAAAGCAAAATTGCCCAAAGATAAATGGCATGCACATACTTTAAGACATTCTATAGCGGTGCATATGCTCGATGCTGGTCACACCCAGGAGGAAGTAAAAGATCAGTTAGGCCATAAATACATTCAAACTACAGATATTTACGCAACAATCTCTGGTCGTAAACGCAAACAAATCTACGATCGTATGGAACGAGCAAGGGAAATCGTTAGCATTTCATGAAGAATAAATATTAAATATATTACGACATTGAGATCATCGTTCAACAGATAGACCAGCCAATAAAGTAAGCAGTCTGGGTGATAAATTTTTACTTTAACAATCAAAAATATGAGGTGTTAGCATGAAAAAACTAATTTTTTCGCTAGTTTTAGTGCTAATGTGATGTCATCAATCAACAAACTAAATTTGAAATTGTACCAGCACCATTTCCAAAAACCAGCTCAAATGCAAATCTTGATACCTTGACCTACACTTGGATTTACACTGGACCAGTTCCAGTTGAATATGTTATTTCTTTTCGCACAATTGATAACTCAACTGGTCTGCATTCTGACTGGGTAATAACAGAAAAAATCAAATACGACATTATTTCTAGTGTTGAGGAGGTTGATTTAACTGTTATTCCAAACCAGTTTGTACTTGAGCAAAACTATCCGAATCCATTCAACCCAACGACCGAGATTTCGTTTGGAATTCCGGAAGCTGGTGAAGTAAAACTAGCTATCTACAACCTATCCGGTCAGTTAGTAAGGACATTGGTTTCCGGCCAGCTGCCGGCAGGCAACTACAAGGTAACCTGGAAAGCCACTGATGACAAA
>JADFJB010000113.1 GCA_022566355.1 candidate division KSB1 bacterium | reverse complement strand
AAGAAACAATCAAAAGAACAAAGAAAAAAAATTCTCTGATCAAGATAAAAAGACAAAAACAAAGGTTATCATTCAGCAGAATCGGAAGATTCCATTCATTATTAAACTTTTGTACAAAATAAATATGGTTTTAAATGAAACTTTTTTATAAAAATGTCATTCAGGAAAAATCTATTTCCATAAAAAGGAAATAGTAAAGTCGTATGTATAAATTAGTTGCAAAATAGATCCCTCCTGGATGACAGTGATAAGGTTTATGAATAGGTCAGGTTAATAGATAATCTTTGGTTGTTCCCAAAATGTTACTTTTCTTATTTCCGAGAATCCATGTTGGATTTATCAATAGATGAACATGATTTGACATGATACAATAGGCAATAAGTTTATATCTTATGCCATCCAGCTCGTGAAGTTTTTTAGCCACAGTAACAGCAATTCTTTCATCTTTCAACCATTGTGGACCTGTGGAACACTTATCCAGCCAGTCATCAAATTTCGTGAAGTTACGTTTCTCCAATTTGTATTTCTCAATATTGAATTTTTTTTATCAAATTTTCTCCGGAGATATTTGATATAAGCTTCTTGTTCTGCTTTAAATATTTGCGATACATCAACTGGTAGTGAACCGGCCAAACGAAAAGTAATAAAATAATTCTTATCTCGTGGGTGAAGATGTGGCAGGTTACGTCTGTAATAAACTGTTTCTTCAGACATTGTTTTATCTACAAAGTGATTTAACAATTTTAATCAAAGTTCTGGCATTTTATTATATCTAAACAAGCGAGATAAATCTCGCGTTACATAACCGTTCACTTCATCATTGGCACATTCACCCCTTGTTCTTTGGCAGTCTGGATCGCTTCATCGTAGCCGGCGTCTACATGGCGGGCGACGCCAATTCCCGGGTCGTTGGTGAGAACCCGTTTTATTTTTGCAGCAGCTTCCGGAGTGCCGTCTGCGACAGTTACCTGGCCGGCATGTATAGACAAGCCAATGCCAACGCCGCCGCCATGATGTACTGAAACCCAGGTTGCACCGGAAACCGCATTCAGCAATGCATTTAAAATCGGCCAGTCGGCAATGGCATCGCTGCCATCCTTCATGCCTTCGGTTTCACGGTTGGGTGAAGCGACTGAGCCAGTATCCAGGTGATCCCTTCCAATCACGATTGGAGCTGAGACTTTGCCTGATTTTACCAACTCATTAAATGCCAGACCTGCCTTATCACGTTCGCCATAACCGAGCCAGCAAATTCTTGCCGGCAAACCCTGGAATGCCACCCGCTCCCGAGCAAGGGTAATCCAGCGATGCAGCATTTTGTCATGAGGAAAAAGTTCCAGGATCGTTTCGTCCGTTTTATACAGATCCTCGGGATCGCCGGATAAAACAACCCAACGGAATGGTCCTTTACCCTCACAAAAAAGCGGCCGGATATATGCCGGCACGAATCCTGGAAAGTTAAATGCATTTTCTACCCCGGCTTTCTTTGCCTGGCCGCGAATATTGTTGCCATAATCAAATGTAATCGCACCTCGTCGCTGCAGCTCCAACATTGCCTTTACGTGTGTCGCAATAGACCGGTAACTTAAGCTGATATATTTTTCAGGATCGGACTTTCTTAAGGCCAGGGCTTCTTGATATGGCAGCCCGGCCGGTACATAACCCTGTAACTCATCATGGGCAGATGTCTGATCGGTCAGCACGTCGGGAATGACATTTCTCCTTATTAATTCTGGCAGAACGTCGGCTGCATTTCCCAGCAGGCCAACAGATAAGGGAGATTTAGATTCTTTTGCAGACAACACCCAATTGACCGCCTCATCCAAGTCCTCAGTTTTTTGGTCAAGATATTTGGTTTGAATACGTCGATTAATACGGTCCGGATCTACCTCTACAGCCAGCATCACGCCGTTATTCATAGTGGCGGCCAAAGGTTGTGCGCCACCCATGCCTCCCAATCCTGCCGTTACCAGCAGTTTTCCAGTCAAATCACCACCAAAATGTCGTTCAGCCACAGCGGCGAAGGTTTCATAAGTACCCTGCAATATTCCCTGGGTTCCAATATAAATCCAACTCCCAGCAGTCATCTGCCCGTACATGATTAGGCCCAATGCATCCAGTTTGCGGAATTCATCCCATGTCGCCCAGTCCGGAACCAGCATTGCATTAGAGATTAAAACTCGTGGTGCATCGGGATGAGTTTTAAAAACGGCCACCGCTTTGCCGGATTGAACCAACAGGGTTTCGTCATTTTCGAGTTCTTTTAAGCTTTTTACAATAGCATGATAACATTGCCAATTCCTTGCTGCTTTTCCGGAACCGCCATAGATAATCAGTTCTTCAGGAAGCTCTGCAACTTCTGGATCTAGATTATTCATCAGCATACGCATGGCGGCTTCTTGCTGCCAGCCTTTGCAGGAAATTTCACTTCCTCGGGGTGCTCTAATTGGCACATATGTTGATTGTGACATGCTCATCCCTTTCATGAATTGTTTAACCTGGTTAGGTCAACACGAAAATATTAAACGGGTCTAATAACTTCAAATGGTTTTAATAAAGATGGGGTTTAGGAACAAACTTCCATAGATTCTTCTTCAGCCAAACTATGATCAAACTTGAAAACATACTAAGTGCCGCTCTTTCCGATTGTTTCTGCTGCCATTTTCTCAAAAGGTTACGGACAATCTCCGTTTAATCAAATTGCTTCTTTTCGACTAATTCTTTAAATTCAGCTTCGGTTAAAATTTGAATGCCAAGCTCTTTCGCTTTTTGTAATTTCGATCCGGCATCTTTTCCAGCTATCACAAAATCCGTCCTTGATGAAACGCTACCGGCCGCCTTGCCACCAAAATTCACAACAATTTCTTTTGCTTGATCGCGCGTTATTATTTCCAATCCACCTGTAAATACAAAAGTCTTTCCGGCAAGAAAATGATTGTCTGATATTTGATCTGCTTGGGGATATTGAATCTCGACTCCTGAATCGAACAAACGTCTGAGCGTTTCCTGGTTTTCATCGCGATGGAAAAATTCCAATATCGAATGAGCGACTATCGGACCAATACCGTTGATCTCCTTCAAGTTCTCTTCATCTGCGTCGATTAATTCCTGCAAATCAGAAAAATTTTCAGACAATATCCTAGTAACATATTCACCGACGCCATGAATACCCAGGGCATAAAGAAACCGTCTAAAGTCAATCTTTTTATTTTTTTCCACCTGGTCTATAAGATTTTGAGCAGATTTGTCGCCCCAACGTTCCAGTCCGACAAGCTGCTCCTTTTTCAAAAAAAACACATCTTCCGGAGTTTTGACCAGGTTTTCCGCTATCAATTGATCGATGTTTTCTCCGCCAAATCCATCTATATTAAATGCCCTTTTACTGGCCATATGCCATAGCCGGCCTTTGAGTTGCGCCGGACAAGAAAAATTCACACAATAATAATAAGCTCCTTCCATTTCCAATTCAGTCTGGCAAACAGGACAGCGATCCGGCATGACAATTTTCGTTTCATCACCTGTCCTCTGCTGTACAATTGGTTTAACGACTTTGGGGATTACATCTCCTGCTCTTTCCACCAGAACCCGGTCACCGATTTTTAGATCAATTTGCTGGATTATTTCTTCGGTATGCAATGTCGCCCGAGAAACAGTAACCCCACCAATGTTAACAGGCTCGAGAACAGCAACCGGTGTAATAATACCGGTACGTCCCACTTGAAACTTGACATCTAACAGACGTGTGGTTTCTTGCCGGGCGGGAAATTTGTAAGCTACTAACCAGCGTGGATGACGGGTTTTCGTTCCTAAACGATTTTGACTTGCAAGCGAATTTACTTTGAACACGACTCCATCAATTTCAAATGGCAAATCATCCCGTACCGACAACATATATTGATAATAATCGATGGCGTCATCGATACCATGACACAATTTAATATTTTCAAAAACCTGGAAACCCCAATCCTTCAGCATATTCAAAATTTCCAAATGATCAGAAAATTTCACCCCTTCGAATCCACCGACACCCCAACCAAAATAATTTAGATTTCTTTTTGCAGTTTTCGCAGGGTCTAACTGTCTAACCGCACCGGAAGTCATATTCCTTGGATTGGCAAAAGGAGGTTCATTGTTATTCAGCCGTTCTTCATTTAGCTTGCGAAAATCAGCCGTCGCGATGAGAACTTCACCCCTTATCTCAACTAAAGAGGGCGCGGTATGTTTATCAGTCATTAGTTTGAGTGGAACCGTATTTATGGTTCTAATATTGTCAGTTACATCGTCTCCGATAGAACCATCCCCCCGGGTTACCCCGCGAATCAGCATGCCATTTTCATAAGTAAGGGACATGCTTATGCCGTCGAACTTTGGTTCTCCTGTGTATTCTACTGCTTCAACTCCTAATCCATCGCGGACTCGCCGGTCGAAATCAAGGAATTCAGTTTCGTTAAAGGCATCTTCCATACTTAGCATTTGTACAATATGCGGTGCAGATTTGAAACCAGTCCCTACCTCTCGCGGTGCACCTACTCTTTGAGTAGGGGAATCCGGCGTGATTAGTTCTGGGAAGAGAGTTTCGAGTTCTCCTAATTCTCGCAATAAGCGATCGTACTCGGCATCTGATACAACCGGATCGGAAAGTATATAATAACGATGGTTATGAAAATGCAATTGCTCCCGGAGCTGAACTATCTTCTCTTCTGCAGTTTGTTTATCCATTCAACAACCTTAAATAAACATTGAATAATAGTAAATAATATGAATGACCCGTTAGTTAGAATTCGATCAATCATAAATTAACTGGCAAAATAAAACTTGAGAGGGGAAGAAAATCCCGCCTCCGGTGGGGTGTTCAAGGGTGTGTAAATTCATCTAACAAATTAATCCTTCACTTCAAGTTCAAATTAGTTATCTTCTCTTCATGTGATTCTTAACTATTTTGTCTGTTTTCGATCCACGAAAACTTTATAAGGTGACTTCTGACATCGATCTCTTTGTTTTTTTAGTAAAATTACACACCCTTAAATCCCCTCTCAAGATTCTCAAGAGGGGACTTTGGGATCTTTTAACTTGTCTGGTTTTTTTCTTAAAAAAACTAATACAATTTTTTAGCTGGTCATTCATAGTAATAATAATAGTAATTAAATTAGTTATATTTTATCTGATGAGATCGATGTTCTATTGTTTGTTCAGAAATAGAATTTTGTGATTTATATGGATTTCACAAATATACCGTTTTTTGCTAAGGATTATTACAGAACAAGGAAATTGTCCTATTAAAATAAAAATTGAATGGCTTATAAATCCGATTTAAATAATTTTGGATGCGCCATAATTCGAATTTCATCACGAAGTTTAGCAGCAAGTTCAAAATTTTCCGTTTGAACAGCTTCATTCATTTCCCGTTCCAATTTTTCCAGTGGATCTTCAGGTTTTAGTTCATTAATCTCTTTCATCCAACGCTGTAGAAAAATCAATTCATGATGCGTACTTGCTGATTCATTGGGAACTTCAGTCTGGAGTCTTTCAATCTGGTCGACACCCTTTTTTACATGGGCTATTGCCAAATCAAAATTTTTATCTTTCAATGCGATCGAGGCTCTTGCCCTTGTGTACATCATTAGTACGAAAGGACGAAATTGATCAAATATTAATTTATCTTTTGGATCCAAAGCATAGCGTTCTACAAAATCAAAGGCTTTAATATTTCGATTCGTATCCCGAACCACACTTTCAAAATCACCAAGATAAAATAGACTTAGATAACGATGGTAGTATTGAACCGCTTCTTGTTGAAGATTCAGGCAGTCCTCTTTGCTCAATTCAAATCCTTCATCCGTCTTTTTTTTAAGCTTATGTTGCTTAAGATTGTTTAGATAATGATCGAGTAGAGATTCCTTTCCAAAGGGCCGTTTCCCATCAGGGCGTCCATCCAATTCCATTTGCAAGATACCTAGGTCAACCCTTAGCTGAATCTTTTCTCTCCCATCTTCACCAATAATTCGCCTGACATTTACCTTGGAAGGATCGTGAGGCCATTCCCGCAATAAACGATTAATGTCTTTTCCACTTGATAGCATGTAGCAAATTCTTTATCAATTCAAAATATTAATATGTACTAAAATTAGGCTCGTATTTCAATCTAATTCAGACTGAGCTAGGTAAGACTATTTAAGCCATAATCCATAATCGGATCGATCCGGAATTATCACAATAGACATATTCCAAAAACCAGCATTTTAGATACAAAGCCAAAAATAAGATCAAATTTATGAATTTGAGTTTGTAAGTAACAAATCAGCCACCCTTACTACAACCATCGTCATGTCATCATGTTGGGGGGTATCACCTGTGAAAAGTTTGACTTTTTCTTGAACATCCTCCAAGATTTCCGAGGCACTTTTTTCCATGGATGTTTTAATGACTTTGAGCAGCCTATCTTCGCCAAATTCCTGTCGGGAATTATCCATTGCTTCTGAGAAACCAGCGATGTACCGAGAACTTTCCTCGTGGGAATTTCCAAACTCATCTGAATTTCGACTATCGGCTAACTGATTATCAATCGAAATTAACTGCCCGGTTGTCGAAATTTCAAACCGCAATGATTTTTGATTATCATCCGCAACTGACGCTGTCGAAACTGAATCCCGACTTTCTTTTAAGTCTGAATAGTTGATGCGCCAATAATAGCCCGGCAGGTTCTCATTTATTTTTTTTGCAGTTTCTTTCAAACCATATTTTTTTTGATGATCTTCTAAAAGTTTGTTCTGGCGGTGCAACGATACAGATGGGTCTTTATCTGTAACATCTATATTCAATTTTCTTGCTAGTATTTTAGACTTTTCAATTGCAGCTGATTGATCTACAGTTAGTTTAAGGGAAGAAAAATCATCATATGGTGGATAAAACATGATGAATAAAACAAGGCCAAGAGTTCCCACAATAAGAAAAAATAAAAGATGTTTTACAGAATTCGTTTGACTCATATGATAGGGTAGTTTTAATTATTACGGATAAAAGAAATTATAAATGCTATTTGAAAACCAAGTGTAAATTAATAAAAAATGAAACCATTGCAAAAAAAACTCCCAATCTTCAAAATAAGGATTGGGAGTTAATTATAAATAATTAAATAGGGTGCTACATAGTAAACATTAAACGGCTCATTATGAGTCTTCCGATTTTTGGAGCCCCGATAAATTCGCGATGTTTATTATTTAGTACGTTATTAATCGATAAATCCCACCGCAGACCCTGGGCAAAATCATTCAGGTCATAGCCAAAGTTAATATCCAGTAAGAAATAGTCCTCGACACCATTTTTTCCGTCCCCGTAGGGTGCGGGAAGACCACCTACATAGGGTCCTGAAAAAACCGGAAATCCTTTTATAAAACGAGCTGATGCCCCAAATGTAATACCAGAGGGGGTATTGTGTGCAAAACCACCCTTTACCTTAAGGGAAGGAGCGTTTAATGCCAGCTTTATATCAACATTTGCTTCATCCAATTCTTTGTTATCGAAGAAATCATCACTCACCATAGAAATGTTTCCAAAGATTCGTGTATTTTGATTGGCAAAATATTGGAAACTAGCGTCGATTCCCCAGTATTCAACTTTACCAAAATTTTTGTAAGTTCCCAGTAACTCGGGCGCTACTCCTACACCAAGGTCGTTTTCATTTGGTACTACAAGGGCGACAGGCGTAGATGCACTCGGCAACTGATCTGCTGCGAGGCCTATGATGAGGGCGGCAACAGCATCGGGTGTAAAACCCAGGGCAGCAAGAGTGGCAGCCAGCTCAGTATTATTGGTTATACCTTGCGCAAGACCGGCTTCCAAATCTGCGATTAGTGTTGGTACCAGAACAAATGGTGTTTCGATTAAAACCGGACCCACAAAATTCTCTTTAGTGGTATAATAAGCATCAATCGCAAACATAAAGCGATTGTTGAAAAGGCCTTTGTATCCAGCTTCCAAAGTTTGACTAATCGTTTCTCTTATAGGGCTTATATTTGCAACGTCTGAAACCGGATCGATTGAGAATGTTGTTGTATTCAGAATACCCAGGACTCCCCTAGAAAAACCAGTAACATCGGTAAGTCCTGGAGCAAAAGCATTAATCAAGCCCTGGATGATGATATTGGGGAACGTATTCAACGGCGCCGGAAGCTGGGCTTTCAATTCTTCAATTGGGATTGCAGCCAAACCGGCATACACTGCACCCCAGACTGCGTCCAAAGGCAATCCAACTGGTTGAGCTAAGCCCAGTGTTGCCGGATTAATACTTCTGGCAACCAAGTCTGTTCCAGCAAAGGCTAGGTAATCAGGATTCCTTGGAAAGACATATCCATCCTTAGATCCCCGGCCCCGGATTACGAACGGAAGCGCTGCATCCGGTGCACGTGCCACAATGTCCAAAAAGAGTGGATTGTTCCCTGGTGCAGAAAAAGCGCGATTGTAGGTAGCACGAAATGAGTTATTAGTATTTGGTTTAAAGACCATTGCAATTCGTGGTGATAATTGAAGTTTCTCCTGAATATTATTGTAGTCACCGCGCAATGCCAAAGTTAAATCAAACTTTCGAGACAACCTGGTAAGCGTTTGAATGTAAGTACCAAACTCCGTAATCGTATCGTCGTCTTCATTTCTACCGTAAATCGTACCTTCCGTATCCGGCCTTGTGTTATCTAAATCTACCCCGAAAATAACTTGTTGGTTTTCTGAAAGATCAAAATCATATTGTGCCTGAAAATTAACCTGAAGCGTGTTATCGACAACTTTAACTCTGCTACCATAAACAAAGGAATCTCCACCATCATTATTATTAAAATATGCTTGAGCAAAAAATCGACCTGTCTGAAGACGAAGCTGACCATATTTGTAGCCAAATCCGTCAGCCTGGACTGTCCCAATGCCTGTAAGTAAAACTGCGGTCAGGGTCGAATATCCGCCAGTTGCAGTCAGTGTAGCATCATCATTAATTCGAAATTGCAACGTCCCATTGAGGTTCAATTTTTTGTAATCATAATTTCTTTCTAGTCCCGCAGCATCAAGATCAAGTTGAGCTTTATCCAAAAGATCGCTGGCATCCAATTCCCAATCGTTGGCTTGTCCATATTGGCCTGTGAACTTGTATGCCACATTATCACTCAATAAACCTGCGTGACGAATGGCGCCCGTGTAAAAGCTTCGTTCTCCTCCTGACAATGATATAGTGGTCCCAGGATAGGTAAACGGACTTTTAGTGATATAATGAATAACCCCCACATCAACACCAGGACCATAGAGGGCCGAACCCGGGCCTCTAACAATTTCAATTTTCTCTAAGTCCTCCAAAAGGTTGGGCATGATTGAATTGAGGTTAACGGCAAGTGAGGGCACGGCAGCCTGCCTGTAATCCGTCAAAATATAAGTAGCGCCTGAAAACGCGTTATTGAAGCCTCGTAATACGATTTCGCGGCGATCTATTCCAGTTGTAGCCATATCAATTCCAGGATAGTTAACCAGGACTGCAGCGGAACTTGGCGCAATTGCTCCACGTAAATCAGACTCACTAATTATTGATATGGAAGCCGGAGCATCGAGTATTTTTACCGCACGTCGAGATGCAGTCACACTCACTGCATCCAAAAATAGGCCACCAAGAGCAAGCTCTACCGAAATTATTTTAGTCTCACCGGAAGAAAACGTTGTATTCTCCATGATATATTTTTGATAACCAATAAAAGAAACTGTCACCGTATAAGTGCCAGCTGGAATATTCCTTACTTCAAACGAACCGGAAGCATTTGCAGCGCTGCCTCTTTGGGCTTGATTATTAAATATCTGGATATTTGCCCCAGGAAGTGGGTTTCCATCCGTTTTATCTACAACACTACCTTTCAACACGGCATTTTGACTAAAGGCAGCGCTTGCAGTAACCATTATCAGTAAAATTATTATAAAGACTGATTTGATGTTTCGTAATAATGGGTTTTTCATATGGTTCACCTCCGTTAAATGAATAAATTTTAAATTTGGCCAAAACAGTATGCTCTTCTGGAATTTCCGCTACTAAAAATTTTCAAGTAAATTAATCTTATCAGCTTCAAAAAGCAAGATAATTTTTACAATATATTACAAACATGTCATGTATTTATATTGTTTCCCAATATTATTGCAAAAAAGCCTTGACTTGGAAATTGTAATTTAACATATTACAGTTTCATTAACTTTAATATTTTAATAATCTTATAGACAATTAACTAAAAAGACATTTGCTGATCAGATTTCATCAGCATTTTATAATATTAAAATCAATCAAACCTTTACTAATATTTAAATATCAAATTTGAAAGCAATTACCTTAATTAACCTCATGGAAGGTTTATTTTTTTCATCTAACAGTAGGAGGGTAACATGTTAAAACGGTTTACTACTTTTGTTGGTATATTGGCAGTATTGGTAACCTTAACCGGTAACGTTTCTGGGCAAGTCCCCAATTTGTTGTGGCAGGACAATTTTAATGACACAGCAATTGATCCAAATGCACTGTTTAGCATCGATGGCACGGGTGTCGGCTGGCTGCGATTTACCGCGGATGTCGGATTAGTCGGTTCGAGTGTTCTGCAAATCGATAACGAGTTGGTTGTCACATCTGGCAATTTTGCAGGACTTGCTTCCGTGGGCATTATCCAATCAAACGGAGTGCCTTTCATAAATCCACAGGACTCTTCAGGGACGCATGCAGCTCTGCTCCGAGATCCCCCTTATGGCAGCCCGGACGAAGTCATTACTTTTCAGATCAATTTTGTGAATTTCACAAATCCTGCGGGTTCTTATTTTGCTTTGGGAGCAAGATCAGATTTTTCCGATACTTCGGAAGTTTTTACGAATCCTGATCCCAGGGAGGATACACCTGGATATCCATTGTTCGTTAGCCCTGGTGCTGGTGTTGTAAGGCTTGCGACTTTTGGGGACCCGCGCCCGGGCGCTCCGTTGCAGAGTCTGGCTCCGGAAAGCTGGACAGTTCTCGGTGCGTCTACGTTTGCTTTTGCGGCTGATACCTATTATTGGTGCAAATATTATCTCAAAGGAGGAGACGTTAAAGTGAAATTTTGGACTGGTGAAAAAGCAGATGAACCGGCTGCATGGCTTATCGAGGCAACAGATCCGACTCCTCGAGTTACAGGAGAGTGGCTAACCTTTGCATTTGTCGGTACTGTGGCGGATTCTGGAACGACATTCAAGCTTGATAACCTAACGGTAGAAGGATTCGATTCGACTGCCACTGCAGTTGCATCGGATGAAACACAGATTCCAACTTCATTTACCTTGGACCAAAACTATCCAAACCCGTTCAATCCAACCACAACGATTCACTATGAATTGCAGACCCCTTCTGAGGTAGTCTTGAAGATTTATGACGCACTTGGTAAAGAAATCAGGGAGCTGATCCACTCAAAACAACCGGCTGGCAGCAACTCCGCTGTTTGGGATGGAAAAGACGATGCCGGCCAACTCGTCAGCTCCGGTATATACATTTACAGAGTACAGGCAGGGAATCAAATCCTAAGCAAAAAAATGGTACTTTTGCAATAATCGTTAAGCAACCTGGCAGGTTTGAAAAACCTGCCAGGTTTTCTATTTTATTGCCTGCCATCAATTAAAGCATCGACAACCGAAGGATCTGCCAGGGTCGAAATATCGCCAAGGTTTTCAATATCTCCTTCTGCAATTTTTCGCAATACTCTCCGCATAATTTTACCGGATCTGGTCTTCGGTAAAGCAGGGTTAAATTGGATTTTGTCAGGCGTAGCATGTGGTCCAATTTCTTTTCTAACACTGGCTCTGATATTTTCCTTGTGCTCATCATCAGGGAATTCTCCGGTTTTTAAAGTCACAAATGCATAAATAGCTTCACCCTTAATTTCATGGGGAAATCCAACCACGGCCGCTTCTGCAACGCCTGCTGCTTTACCGATTGCACCTTCCACTTCAGCAGAGCCAATTCGATGCCCGGATATATTGAGGACATCATCAACTCTTCCGGTAATCCAATAATAACCATCTTCATCCCTTTTTGCTCCATCTCCGGTAAAATAATAACCGGGATATTGGCTGAAATAAGTTTTACGAAAACGTTCATGATCTCCATAAACCGTTCTCATTAATCCCGGCCAGGCACGTTTTATGGCTAAAAATCCGGCTGCTGCTCCTTCAAGTTCTTTACCAGCCTGATCTAAGATGACTGGATAAATTCCAAAGAATGGCAGGGTTGCAGAACCTGGTTTGGTAGGAATCGCTCCCGGAAGGGGTGTGATCAATATTCCACCGGTCTCGGTTTGCCACCAGGTATCGACTATCGGACATTGCTCCTTTCCGATAACTTTGTGATACCACATCCAATCGGGCTCTTTGATGGGCTCACCGACTGTTCCAAGGAGTCTTAATGAAGAAAGATTTTGCTTTTCAGGCCATGAATCTCCTTCTTTCATTAAAGCACGAATTGCCGTTGGGGCAGTGTAAAATAGATTAATTTTGTGTTTTTCTACAACTTGCCAAAAACGTCCGAAATCAGGATAATTGGGTACTCCTTCGTACATCACACTAATTGCACGATTTGCCAATGGGCCATATACAATGTATGAATGTCCAGTTATCCACCCGATATCAGCTGTGCACCAATAGATATCACCTTCGTGATAATCAAATATTATTTCATGAGTGTAGGATGCATAAACCAGGTACCCACCGGTCGTATGTAAAACTCCTTTTGGTTTGCCGGTGGACCCTGAGGTATAGAGAATAAATAAAGGATCTTCAGCATCCATTTGTTCAGGAGGGCATTTAGCCTCGGCATTTCTTATACATTCATGCCACCAAATATCCCGATCTTCGTTCCAATCAACAGAACCACCTGTTCTTTGTACCACGATCATATTTTTTATTGAAGGACAATCTTCCAGCGCTGAATCAGCATTGGCTTTCATGGGGATATCTTGTTTTTCACCCCGAACTGCCGTATCCTGGGTAATTAATATTTTGCAAGATGAATCATTGATTCGATTACGCAATGAATCAGCGCTAAAAGCGCCAAATACAATCGAATGAATCGCCCCAATCCTGGCACAAGCCAACATAGCGATGGGTAATTCAGGTATCATTTGCATATAAATACAAACCCGATCACCCTTTTGCACTCCTATGGCTTTTAAAGCATTTGCAAATTTTTGCACTTGCTCTAATAACTCACTATAAGTAATTGTTTTAGATACCGACGGATCATTGCTCTCCCAAATAATAGCAGTTTTGTCTCCATGTCCTGCATTAACATGGCGATCCAGGCAATTGTAACTGACATTTAGCTTGCCGCCAATAAACCATTTAATATCTGCCGTTATAAAATCATACTCAGAGACTTTGTCCCATTTTTTGTACCAATCAACTCGTTCAGCAATTCGACCCCAAAACAGATCAGGATCTTCAATAGATTGGTTGTATAACTCATGATATTGCTCTAATGATTGTACGTGCGCTCTTTTAGAAAAACCTAAATCGGGGGCAAATTTAATTTCAGTATTCATCCTTTATCTCCTATAAATACAAAGGAATAAATTAATTAACCATTCATTTCAATGTTTGAATTATTTTCTAATTCGAATTTCCTAACAATAACAGAAGCTGTTCTCCCTAGGAATGATATAATGAAAGTAATCAACGTACCAATTACTATAAACCATGGCCATGCAAGGCTAGTGTTGTATTTAATGAGAATGATTACAATAATGCTTAAAGCCATACCAACAATATTGCTTACCGTACTGCCTCTGGATTTCATTAATAATCCAATTAAAAATATACCTAATAGCGCTCCATAGAAAAGAGTCATGACCCCAAGTGCAATACTCAACAAATCTGTTTCAGGATTAGCCTCGTAATAATAAACTACCAGTAATGCTGCTCCCACTAATAGTGCACCAATCAATATCGTTGCTAAACGGGAAACTTTCAGATAATGCTTTGAATCTGCATTTTTCCTAAAATATGGTTTGTAAAAGTCGGTTACAACTGTAGCGCTCATCGCATTTAACGCTGAATCTAGGCTAGACATGGCTGCAGCAAATACAGATGCTAAAACAAGCCCGGTAATACCCATAGGAAGAATTTCAACAATATAATGGAGAAAAAAATGACCGTTTTTTCCTGAAGCTCGTAATTGGTCTGCAATTTCAACCATATGGTGACCGGTTGGCAATTGAGTTACATATACAAAAAGTAATTGTCCTATAAAAATAAAAAGGAGTGCAACCATCACACTGAGAAAGCCACTCATCCATAAAGATCGTTTACCTTCTTTACTATTTTTGCATGTAAGTAAGCGCTGGACCATATCATGATCAGTGCCGTGAGTAGCCATCGTTAGGAAAAATCCACCAATGACTGCCGGGATAAAATGATACGGATTCAACAAGGCCGCTGAGCCGCCATCAAGTGTAGTCCACCTAAAATCGAAAACCCTGAACTTACCAGCTTCTGCAACCTGGTCAATAATTTCACTGAAAGATAAAGGAATATGACTGATCAAACTCAAGACAGTTATAATTCCACCCCCGACAAGTATAACAGCTTGTGCAACATCAGTCCAAATTACTGCTTTTATTCCGCCAAGCCAGGTATAAGCGATGGCTACAATAGCAAGAATGATGATTGAAGATGTCATATCCAGACCTGTGGCAACATTAATGGCTATAGATGCTATAAACAACCGGGCGCCGCTGGCAAACAATCTACCTAACAAAAATACACCTGCAACGGATGTGTGTGTAGGTGCTCCAAAACGATGGGTTAAATATCCATATATTGTGTAAACTTGAAACCGGTAAAAAACACCCAGGAAAACTGCAGCTATTACAAACCGGGCTAATACAGTCCCTATTGAAAACTGCATATAGGTCATATCTCTTATATAGCCTTGCTCCGGCGCTCCAAGGAATGTGGCCGCACTAATTTCAGTAGCTACCATTGAAAGAAGTGCTGCCCACCACGGGATACTGCGCCCACCTAAAAAAAAGTCCTTTAAATTTTCCTGCTTTTTACTCACCCAAAGCCCTAATATGATGGTTCCAGTCAAATAAAGGGCAATTACAATCCAGTCAAAGAGGGACATTTTTTTCTTTCAATAGACGACTAAGAAAAGGATAAAAATAAACTATTTATTTATTAACCTGACCTGACCTATTCATAATCCTTATAATTTTTATCCAAGAAAAGATCATTTCACCCTATTTCCATGCTTAATATTCTTCTTTTTCATATGTTTGGAAATCGATACCGT
>JADFJB010000112.1 GCA_022566355.1 candidate division KSB1 bacterium | reverse complement strand
ACACGGGCGAATTTGGTTTTGAGCTTTATATGGATAATCAATATGGCGTTCAATTATGGACTAAAATAATGGATGCCGGAAAAGAATTTGAAATAGAACCAATTGGATTAGGAGCCAGGGACACCTTGAGGCTTGAAATGAAATATTGTTTATATGGAAATGACATTGATCAGACCACAAATCCATTTGAGGCGGGACTGGGTTGGATCACCAAACTCAAGAAAGGGGATTTTGTTGGTCGCGATGCTTTGCTTGAAGTAAAGGAAAAAGGATTGACAAGAAAACTGGTTGGATTCAAAATGCAAGAGCGTGCCTTTCCAAGGCACGGCTATTCGATATTTTATGAGGGTACAGAAATAGGAAAAGTGACAAGTGGAACGCATTCACCATCTTTGGGCGTCGGAATTGGATTAAGTTATGTTGCCAACGAATTTTCGGATATAGGCGCTCAACTTGAAATAGAGATTCGCAATAAGTTTGAATCCATGACTATTGTGGAAACACCTTTTTATAAACCAGCGAGCTAGTAGTAGGGTGATTCCAAAATGATGTGCCAGATGCCAGATACCAGATACCAGATACCAGATACCAGATACCAGATACCAGATACCAGATACCAGATACCAGATGCCAGATGCCGGATACCAGATTAATGACTTAATGACTTTTTATTGACTTATTATTAAATAAATGGCTAAAAAGAAAACTAAAAATATACGGGAAAGCAGGTTTGAATTCCTTGGATTATTGCTGATTTTCCTAGGAGTATTAATATCATTGAGCCTGGTTTCTTATAAGCTCACGGATTGGCCTAATAGCAGTAGCCCCCCGGATCAAATCCAAAATTGGATGGGTCCGGCAGGCGCATGGTTGGCGTCGAATTTATATAATTTTACAATTGGCTATCCCATCTTGGTTTTACCGGTATTAATCATATATTTAGGGCTGGTTTTTGTCCGGCAAGGCTCATGGCCCCGGTTTTTTAGGCTGTCAAGCTATATCTTGTTTTTTGCATTTTGTTTTTCAGTAGCGTTTGCATTGCCTGGGGCTATACAAAAAAGTTCAAGCTTTACGCATGAATTCAATGGTTTGATAGGATTATTTTTTGCCCAACTCCTCTACAAATATCTCGGTTCCATTGGTAGTGTATTAGTGCTATTTATTGTCATGTTGATCGCATTTTTGTCGATCACGGAAATCAGCCTCACCACTATTTTTCATAATATTACCAATGAGTTGAAAAATATTCAGAGCAAAATTATCTTCAACTTGAATGCTGTTTGGCGAAAATACAGCTTGAATCGATCTGTGAGATCGAAGAAGCGAAATATTCACAAAGGGAATGTCGAGAAAAAACCTGTTGTTTCTGATTTCAATAAAGAGAAAAAACCAATTGTTTCCGATTACATTCCAAAACGATCTGAAATTAATGAGGAACCAGCCAAACCGGAAATCACTCGCACCTTGAATGATGCAAATGAACCTGTGCCGGAACAGCAAATTACAACGCAGCATCATCCTGATCTTCAAGATTCAGAGGTTACATTCGATTTCGAAGAACCGATTCCAGGAACAAATATTTATCAGGATGAAAATAGTGATAATTTATCATCTCCTGTTGAAAATGCAATTGAACCGCCCAGTAAGTATGAGCTTCCTAACGTCGAATTGTTAGAAGATCCCCCTGAAGTTGATCGAGAGAAGATAAAATCCGATTTATTGCAAGAAGCGAGGTTGCTGGAAGAAAAGCTTTCAGTTTATGGTATCGATGGCAAAGTGGTCCAAATTCATCCAGGTCCACTTATCACTCAATTTGAAGTTGAACCACCTCAGGGTGTAAAAATCAGTAAGTTTTTTACGATTGCAGATGATCTGGCTATGGTCATGCGTGCACCACAAATTCGAATACTTGCCCCGATTCCCGGTAAACCGGTAGTTGGAATTGAAATTCCGAATCGAAACCCGCAGATTATTTCCTTCCGGCAAGTCGTTGATTCGGAGAGTTTCGGCAATGCAAAAATGCAGCTTCCAATTGCACTAGGAGTAGATACAACAGGTAAACCGTATGTCGCCGATCTGATAAAAATGCCGCACTTACTGATTGCAGGCTCCACAGGATCCGGAAAGAGTGTTTGTTTAAACACCATCATTTCCTCTTTGTTGTTTAAACTTACACCTCAGAACTTGAAGCTGATATTGATTGATCCTAAAAAACTGGAGCTTTCCGGATATGCCGATTTACGCCGACACCATCTAATTAGTCTTCCGGAATTGAATGAAGAAGTCATCACAACCGCCGATAATGCCATTACAATTTTAGGTAGAGTTTGGCAGGAGATGGAGGAAAGATTTAATATTTTAGCAAGTGCCAGCGTTCGTACACTTGAAGATTATAACAATAAAGTAGCGAGTGGTGAATTAGAAGAGCGGTATCCGCAGAAGTCATTCGAGAGAATTCCTTACTGTGTGGTGATCATTGATGAACTGGCTGACCTACTCATAGCTTCTGCAAATGATGTCGAAGAACCAATTGGCCGCCTTGCCCATAAAGCCAGGGCTGTAGGAATTCATTTAATATTAGCAACTCAGCGACCCTCAACAGATGTGATTACCGGGGCTATTAAGGCTAATTTTCCATGTCGAATAGCGTTTAAGGTATTTTCCAAAACCGACTCGAGGGTGGTTCTCGATTTTAACGGTGCGGAAAAGTTATTGGGGAGAGGAGATATGTTATTCTTACCCCCGGGACAACCGCAACCCATACGTCTCCATGCACCATTTATGAGTGATGAAGAGATTAATCGAATTATTCAGTTTGTAAAAAGGCAACCCAAATATCCTCTATATAAATTGCCGGAAGTAGCTTCCGGAACGGTTATGATTGAGACAGCGGATGGAAGAAAAATTTCACAAAATAGAGATCCCTTATTTAATGAAGCTCTGAAATTAGTGATTCGTCATAACCAGGGCTCAATCTCATTGTTACAGCGACGACTAAGGGTCGGTTATGCTCGTGCCGCTAGATTGGTTGATGAATTGGAGATGGCTGGTTATGTCAGTGCTCCCGATGGAAGCAAGGCACGGGAAGTATTGGTTGGTGAGGATGAAATTGAGGAATTGGGGCTAATATGATAAGGTTGGGTATTAGGAAACGACGGAATGAGGTATGAGAAAATGAGGAATCGAGAACCCATACCCACACTATCATGAAATTGAAAACACATATTCTTTTGATAAACTCGAGGTGAGGGAGCCTCTTCCAGATTATGAAGAACAAAAAGAATTTGCCTCTTTAGCAGCGCCTGGAATAAAGCAAGGGAATTGAAACTGTTCTTTCATAATAAAATATTAGTATATTAGTATGTTTCCAGTTGAAGAAAAGTATAATTTGAATAACCAAATAAGAAAAGCTGCTGTGAGTTGTACAGCCAATATTGCTGAAGGTTATGGTAGATTTCATTATAAAGATACAATTAGATTTTATATGATTTCAAGAGGATCAATGAACGAACTCAAAGATCATTTGATTACTTGTCTGGATTTGAAGTATATTGGGGAAAGTTTATTTAATGAAGGATTGACTTCAGAAGATACGGCACGAAAAACTTTAAATGGTTATATCAACTTTGTGAAAAGGAGAATGAGGAATGAGGAATGAGAGAATGAGGACCCAAATCCCATACTTCATACCTCATACGGCAAACCTCATATCCTATACCCTATACCCAAAATGCTCAAAAAAACAATGAAAAAAACCAAAATATTAAAACTAACGGAACATGATGAACAATTAGAAATTGAATTTGAGTTGGAATTTTTAAATTCTTTGTCTGTTCAAGAAAGATTTCAATTACTTGAAGAAAAAATAAATTTATGAAGAGCCTGTTTATAATAAATGGACACCGAAAAACTTCTGAAATTATTAAACGATAATATAAGATATAAGGAATAAGGTGTCAGGTATAAGGTATCAGGTATTAGGTATTAGGTATTAGGAGTAAGGTATACCGCCCTGAAATACCAAACCCAATAACAAATATTCTTTAATTAAACCAATAAATAAGAAACTAAAATCAATATTTTGAATAAAACATTAAAAGCATTGATACAAACTAATTTCAAATACCTTATCCTAATAATAATATGAATTCCTTAAGCCCAAAAATTTTTATTATTTGTATAATCCTGCCTTTGCTTGGCTGGATTTATGATAAGGACCCCTCCGCAAAACAGATCATCAAAAATGTACAAAAAAAGCTTGAAGATGTTCAAGTCATAGAAGCGGAATTCTCCCAGACTTTTTATTGGTCGCTTGCCGAAGAAGAAGAACAAAATTCCGGGAAAATTTATATCGGTAAAAAGGATGCATTTCGAATCGAAACTCCTCACCAACTGATTGTTTCGGATGGGAAATCGGTTTGGACTTTATCGACAATTGAAAAGCAAGTTATTATAGATTATTTAGATCCGACTGAGGGTAGCTATTTGCCACATCATTTATTCGTAAATTATCATAAAGATTACGATGTAGAATTGATAGGGTTGGAAGTTTTTGAAAATAGGCAGTGCTATCATATTACCTTAAAGTCCCAGTCGCCGGATGTCTTTATACAAAAATTGGACGTATGGGTTGATAAGAAGGAATGGCTAACTCGAAAATTAACCTACTTTGATGCAAATGAGAATAGTACTACCTACATCATTAACAAGATTACACTTCTCACAAACTCCAATAATGATCTTTTTCATTACATACCGGATGATTCCATTGAAGTTGTTGATTTAAGGTAGGTCTTTAGTTTCTTCAATCCCAACACCCAATCCCAGATACTTGATTTTAGGTTCTAGGCTAAGTACGGTAAAAGTAAAAAGTAAAAAGAGAAAATATAGGGGAAATTTGAATAAAAGAAAACTTGTTATTAAAAAACTTATGCTATATTTTGATTAGTCTACAATAATAATACTATATATAGGTTAATAATAATTATTGTCTGAACGAAAACTCAACAACTAGTGCCATTTCCCGAATTCTTAAGGCTGTCCCAGAACTCCCATAAAATGTCATCCTCGAATGATTTTATCGGGGATCTAAGGGTGCAAGCAACAAGATTCCCGCTAAAAGCATGCGGGAATGACAGAATGGGTGCTTTTCGTTTCGACTTACGACAAAAAAAGAAATTGATATAACAAAAATATATTTAACAGATGTGAAACAGGTGTTGCAATAATTATATGGAACTATTTGCTTTACTATTTTATTCTGTGATCAATTCATGTTAATAAAACCTTATGTGATTAGAGCTTTCCTGAGAACATAAGGTAGAATCGGATTTAAATGGGTTCTTTCATAACAATTCGTTTGCTGATTCGCATAATTTAAGGGCTGCAAGTTGAAGGCACAGTCAATCACTCTTATCCCTATATAGGTGTATTGACTGTGCTTTTTTTTGTGAAAACATTGAATTTCGAAGGCCAAAATAACAATGTATTTCCATCTAAATTTAGAGTAGTTCTAAGTTTGATTATGCTTGCTAAGATAGAGCTTTAAATTTATTTGAAAATCAATAATCATAAAGGAGATAAAAATGAAATTCAGGGATTTGGTCATAGCAACTAAAATGGTGACGGGATATAGTGCGGCTTTGATTATTGTAACCTTAATATCTACTATCATTTGTTTTGTAATATATTTTTAATGCAATTCCAGGAGGAGTTCTAAAGAAATATGATTGGTAGAGGCTCTGAATTTTTAAAGTTACAAAATGAATTTAATATAAATTTTTTCTTGAATTTGAAACATTAAACATTAAATTTTAATTTGTTTGTAACATTTAGAAACTCCCGGATTTAAACTCATACCTTTTGTAATTATGCATGTCATATTCAAAAAGGAATTTGAATTTGCAAGACACATGGAATAGTCAATTTGATGAACAGCCAGTTCGAATTACGGATTACCTGCGAATTCTATATCGCGGCCGCTGGATCATAGTCTTTTCATTTATATCGGTTTTTGCAGCAACCGCTTATTTTTCGTTTACGACCCCTCCAATATATGAATCTTCATGCAAAGTCATCGTAGTTCAATCCGGCGGATTAGAGAGAACATTATTTTCTGTTTCACCCTTCGGCCAGCAGATGACCCGGTTAAATAATCAATTACAAATCCTGAAAAGCAGATACCTGGCCATTAAGGTCGTTGATTATTTATCCAATTCAACCGAATATGATTCTCTCCGAGCTGCAAATTACAATCTCTCAGGAGAGGAAGCGATTCCCAATAAACCCGGTATTGGCCAGATTATGAGAAGCATGGATGTTTCGATCATCCGGGATACCGATATCATCCAGATTAAAATGAAAGCCTCATCAGGTTGGGAAGCAGCTTATCTGGCAAATTCTGTGGCTGAAGTGTATAAAGAATTAGATCAAACCACCAACCGGCAAGAAATAACTCAAGTGGTAGATTTCCTTGATGATCAATTGGAAAAGATAGAAAAGGAATTAAAATATTCGGAGGAAGCGTTTAAGGAATTTCAACAAGAATCGGGATCTGTTTCCTTAACTGGGGATGCAGCTTTAATCGTCAACCAATTGGTCACTTTTGAAAGCGCCTATCGGGAAGCGCAGATCGAAATCAGCACGAATTCTACAAGATTAGCAGGCTTGAAATCCAGGTTGGGGGAACTAAAGCAAAGTTTAGTAGCCGACCTTGCAGATATTACTCATCCAAAAATTATTGAATATCGATCGAGAATTGCCTCGATAGAAGCAAACCTGGCAACTTATAAAATCCAGGGTGTGCCTGATAATTTCCCTCAGGTCGAGAAAGAAAAGAAAAACTTAGAAGGACTAAAAAAATCATTGGCAGATGAAACGAAGAAATTACTATTGGCAAAGATTCCTGTCGGCGATCCATTACAACGTAACCAGGGACTTGTGGAAGCTATAATCACTTCTGAGATTGAGATTAGTGCATTTGGAGCCCGTGCAGCCGCATTGAAAAAAATTGTCGATGATTTCGACAGCAAACTTGAGGAATTACCGGAAAAAACATTACAATTGGCGCGACTCGAACGATCACGTAGATTGAATGAGAACATCTATCTCATGATGAAAGAAAAGTATGAGGAAACCAGGATTACTCGTGCGGGTCAGATCGGTAAGATCCGAATGGTGGATGGGGCAGTTCCTTCCGGAAATCCAATTTCTCCCAAAACTAATCGGAATTTATTATTAGGAGCCTTAATAGGGCTTGGGTTGGGTATTGGAATTACCTTCCTGATTGAATACATGGATAATTCAATACGTACTATAGAGAATGTTGAGCGCTTAAAACTACCCTTGCTGGGTTCAATCCCCGAAATTAAACCGGAATTAACAAATGGCAAATGGAAACCTCTTTTTATCAAGCAATTTCAATCCAAGAATGATAAGAAAGTCGAAGAAGGAAAAATAGCCGAGCGATTAATCACTCATTTGAAGCCGAAATCACCCATTTCCGAGGCTTACCGGGCATTACGAACACAACTGCAGTACTCTAAAACTGACGATCCTGCCCGTACTATTTTGGTCTCCAGTCCGGGACCCGGAGAGGGTAAATCCACCTCTGTTGCCAACCTCGCAATTGCATTGGCACAGATGGGCTCTAAAGTTATATTGGTGGATACTGACTTACGCAGGCCGGTATTGCACAATTTGTTCAACCTTTCCCGTGAAGTTGGTTTAACTAACTATCTCGTCGGTAATGAACCGTTAACAAGTATCGTTAAAGTAACGGAAATTGAGAACCTTCACATGATCACTACAGGCATTTTACCACCCAACCCTTCCGAGATGATTGGATCGAAACGCATGCGGGAATTTTTGCAGGAGATCAAACAAGAATTTGAATATGTTCTCTTCGATAGTCCGCCAATGATTGCCGTGACGGATGCATTGGTTTTAGCGCCCTTGGTGGATGGCGTGGTTGTTGTTTTAAGGTCGGGTAAAACGGACCGGGATGCTGCATTGCGAACATTTGAGTTATTACAAAATGTGCGGGGAAGAGCTTTGGGAGTATTGCTGAATGACGTTTCAGCGTCCAATATGTACGGATCTTATTACTACTATTACTACTATTATTACTACTATGGAGATTCAGGTGAAAAGAAGAGCCGGAAAGGCGGAAAACATAGAAGGAAGCATCGGAAGCAATCTCATAAAGCTGATGTTTAAATTTTGGGCCAATTAAATGGCGATTAACAGGTTTACTCCAATTTCTTTCCAAAGTAAAAGAATCTTTTTGAATTATCCAGGCGGCTTAAGTTGAGGTAAGGATAAGGCTAAGGTTTAAAAAAAATTAATTGAGGTTAAAAATAAGGTTAAGGTTGAGTTTAAGGTTAAGAGGCTGTGATAGCCGAGGGATTTGGTCGTAATTCAATCGGTGAAAAAATGCAGTTCTATTCTATTTCACGAGGTTCAGTTTTTGAAACCATGATAATTGTTTAGATTGAGGTGGAGATAAAAGAAAATCAATCTAAAAAACTTATGAGCTGAATCTTAAATCTTAGCTTCAGCCTGAATCTCAAAGAGGTTGGGATAAAAGAAATAAAAAGTCTTAACCTTAACCTCAATCTTAATCTAAATTTTGGGACTGATGTGGC
This sequence comes from candidate division KSB1 bacterium, assembly GCA_022566355.1. Lineage (NCBI taxonomy): Bacteria > Pseudomonadati > Candidatus Zhuqueibacterota bacterium. Next base: position 6,691 of record JADFJB010000112.1, on the reverse strand, counting down.
GGAGCTGTGTTAAAAATAAGGTTAAGGTTAAGTAAAAAAGATTGAGGTTGAGGTTAAGTTTAAGGTCGAGGTTAAGAAAATAATATATTGAGGTTAAAGACTGAGATTGAGCTTAAGGTTTAGGATAATGTAAATGATAAGAAAAGAATTGATTGAGGAGATAAAAAAAATCTATCTATAAATTTATGAGCTAAAATCTTAATCTTAACCTCAACCTTATCCTCAGCCTGAATCTTAAGGAGGGGAGTATGCATAAATCATTCAAGGAAATGCCAGTATGGCAATTAGTCATGGAAGTCTCAGAGAAGATATTTTATTTGACTAAAGATCTACCCAGAAACGAAGACTATGGATTAACATCCCAGATTAGAAGATCTGCCCTTAGTATTTCTGCAAATATAGCCGAAGGGATTTGGTCGTAATTCAATCGGTGAAAAAATGCAGTTCTATTCTATTTCACGAGGTTCCCTTTTAGAAACCATGAACCATTTGGAATATGGAATACGAGTTAGTTATTTTTCCTGCAATCAAGTCACTGAAATAGAAAAATTATTGGCCAGAATTCATAAGGAAATAAACACAATTCTAAAGACTTTCAAATCCCAAATTTAAACACAAGATTTAGATTTAGGTTCAGGTTAAGGTTAAGAAAAAGTTGATTGAGGTTGGAATAAAAGACAAATTAATCTGAAAAACTTATGAGCTGAATCTTAATCTTAGCCTTATTGAGTTCTCATCCAATCAAAAATCAAAATTAATTTAAATATTTCAGAATTTTCTTTTTTTTTAGTTAACTCCAGCCACACCAATGAACCCAACAAATCACAATAATCCAAGCAACCTTAATAACCCACCTTTGGTTGATAAACTAAACTGGTATGCCCTCTACACACGTCCGCGGTTTGAAAAAAAAGTGGAAGTGGAGTTGCATCGCAGGGAGATTGAATCTTACCTGCCTGTGCAGACAGTTATCCGGCAGTGGAGCGATCGTAAAAAGAAAGTGGAAGAGCCCTTGTTTCGAAGCTATGTGTTTGTTCATACGACTTCAAACGATCGGATTGGCTCTTTGCAGATAGACGGAGTCGTTCGAATGGTAAGCTTTGGCGGTAAGCTTTCAATCATTCCGGATGACCAAATTGATACCATAAAACGTTTTCTAAAGGAAGGATATAAGTTCGAGCCCCAGGATTACCTGGTTAAAGGCGACCGGGTAAAGGTTACACATGGTCCGTTAATGGGAGTGCAGGGGAAATTGGTAGAGATTAGGAATGCCCGCAGGTTTGTTATTACTATAGATGCAATTCGACAATCCATCGCAGTGGAAATAGACCCGGGACTGCTGAGAAAAATTGATTGATATGAGATAGATTGAGATTTAGGTTTAGGTTAAGATTAATAAACCACAAGACGATTAAGGTTAAGATTAACTATAACTAAGAAAAAAGAAAAAACCTTAACCTGTATTCAAGGTCTTATAATAAAAGAAGATAAAACAAAAATCGTTAAACGTTTGAAGCAATTGCTCAACAAGAAAGCTGAATTTGCCTATTTATACGGTTCAATTGTTTCAGATCGTTTTACAGAAAAAAGTGATATTGATGTAGCAGTTTATTTGAAGCGAACTCCCCCCAATATACACGAACAATGGGAATTTATGTCAGATCTAAATAAGAACTTTATTAGAAATATAGATGTTGTACTATTAAACAATAGCGATATTATTATCACTATGCAGATTTTAGCAAAGGGTGAATTGATCGTTAATAACAACCCTCGTCACCTGATTGAATTTAAGACGAAAGCTCTGAGCCAGTATCCTGACTTCAAAATGAGTCGTAAAATAATTGAAGATCATTTACTGAATGGCAGGATCTATGCTTAACAAGGATGTTATTTACTCCAAGATTTCAATCATAAAAAATTGTCTAAAAACCATCGAACAAGTTACAAAATTAGATCCACAAAATTTAGATGACATTTTTATTCAAGATGTTTTCGTTTTGAATATTCAAAGGGCAGTCCAAGCTTGCATAGATGCATCTAATTCTATCATCGCTGAGAAGGGTTTAAAACTACCAATAACATATAAAGAGTCCTTCCAAATTTTGCAAAAAAATAGAATAATTGAAAAAGACCTGGCTGAAAAAATGTCTCGTATGGTCGGGTTTCGAAACATTGCTGTCCACGATTATCAACAAATAAATGTGGAGATTCTAAAATCAATCCTCACAAGACATTTAAAAGATTTTGAGGATTATTATTCTACAATATATAAGTATGTTAAAGCAGATAAACGTGAGACGTGAGACCCTTCGACGGAGCTCAGGACAGGCCCTTCGACGGAGCTCAGAACAAGCGGCAGAGGTGAGATATCAAAAGACAAAATTAAACCAAAGTGGCTAAAGACAAAAGACTATTGAAAATTGTATTTAACCCCCATCATATATCGTCCTCTATCATTAACATTTCTTAACCTTAACCTAAACCTTAGCCTTATTGATTAACTCAATTTACTCAATGGTATGAGCACCAATGTTTATATCCCTTTAATTGTAGAATAGTTAAAGAAAATAAATCCTTACAAAATCATGTTATTTGGTTAACCCAACAAACTCTTATTACAACCTTAAACCTAACCTTATCTTAGTCTATGTTTCCACTCCGCTACAAAGTTATCCGTCAAATTAAAGAAAGGATAGCGTATTATGACCCAGAAAAAGTATATCTGTTTGGCTCCTATGCAAGAAATGAAGTCGATGATGTTAGTGATATCGATCTTGTAGTTATTAAGGAAACTCATGAATCCTTTTTTGATCGAATACGCAATGTAATTAAGATTCTACAAATTGATCGGGCGATAGACATTTTAGTTTATACTCCTGGAGAGTATGAAGATATGCTGCAAGGAGGTAATGCGTTTGCGGAAATGATTGCAGAAGAGGGAGTGGTTATTTATGAATAAAGGAAGGGGTCAGGAGGCTGAAAATTGGATGAATCAGGCGTTTTATGATTTAAAAGCAGTACAATGGAACCTGAAAGGAGAGTTTTTTAATACGGTTTGTTTTCTTTCACAACAAGCTTCAGAAAAAGCACTAAAATCTTTAGTTTATTTTTCAGTAATCTCTCGCAAGAAATTATTAACCCATTCTGTCTTTGAGTTGATGAAATTAACGATAAAAGTTATTCCTGAATTACAGGGATTTCTTGATGATGCTAGAGAATTAGATTTACATTATATACCATCTCGATATCCAAAATGGATTAGTTAGTGGTTATCCCCATCAATTTTATGGGGAAAGTACCGCTGAACATGCATTAAAAGCTGCAGAACGAATCATCAATGTGATTGACCAATACTTAATATCAAAAGGGTTTGAGCGAGAGAATCAAAATAACCCAATAAACCAAAATAACTAAACTAAACAAACCCAATTAACCACAAAGACGTGAAAAGAAAAGACAAAAGACAAAAGTAAACCAAAGCGACTAAAGACGACAGACCATTGACGATTGTAATTAACCCTATCGTCGATCGTCCTTCAAATAAACATTCCAACCTAAAGCTAAACCTTGACCTCAATCTAAATCTAAACCTTAATCAAGTATAGTATTTTTTATTTTTCATTATTCAATGAACATTGAACAAACTATTACAGAGTATTTTTCTAAACAACCAGAAGTGATCGCTGTATACCTTTTTGGTTCATATGCTAGGAATCGTTCGCGATTGGATAGTGATGTTGACTTGGCTATTTTATTTGCATCCAATATTAAACCAGAGCTGTTTTACAACTTAGAAATGAAATATTTTCAAGAGTTATCAAGAAAAATACCTAAGAATTTTGATGTTATTAATTTAAATAGAGCAGGGGAATTGCTTGTTTATGAAGTTTTTCGGCTTGGTTTTCTTATTTACCAAAGAGACCCGGTAAAGAGGCTTGAATATCAGACGCGTCGCATTTGTGGTTATCTTGATTTTTCACCCTTGATGTTCAGAATGAGAAAGGGAATGATGAAAAAGTTAAGAGAAGGGATTAGCCATGGTTAGTCAAGAAACCCTTGCACGAAAAATATCCTATATAGTTACGAAAATAGAAAGACTAAAAAACCTGGGTAGACCTTCAAAAAATAAGTTCTTTAATAGTCAAGATTTACAAGATATGGTTTTACATAATCTTCAGTTAGCTATTCAGGCGTGTATTGATATAGGAGTGCATATAATCACTGATGAGGGATGGGGCACACCGGGTAGCTTTTCTGATGTATTTTATAAATTGGAAGAACGAGAAGTTATTAATAGGGAGTTAAATGAGCAATTGGTTCGAATGGTTGGCTTTCGGAATCGAATTATTCATGATTATGAGGAAATTGACTTAAATATTGTTTATGAAGTCTGGCAATATGGAATAAAAGATATTGAAAGTTACATTCTGCAAGTTGGGGATTATTTTAACATTTAGTGAATAGTAATAAATAGAATGAATGACGGGAAACCCTTCGACTGAAGATGATAGACGAAAGACCATTAACGACTGTAATTAATCCCATCGGCGATCGCCCATCATCCATCGTCCTCTCACAAGCAGACGATAGCCAAAAGACGATTGACGATAAAAGCACACAATAAACATTAGACAAGTTTTCAAATTGCAGTTCGCATCTCGCATGCTACGCCTGGAAGAGCCCATTTTGGCTGGCAGTGCCATTTGAAATTTCTAGGCGATGGCGAATAGCAACGCAATACTTTTTTTTCGAATCGAAATGCTGAAGCGCGGATTCTTGGGTTACCGACAACTCAAACCCTCCTTATTGCTAAAAAACATCCATTGGACTTATTGCAAACCCCGGTGGCACATACCGGATTTTATCGTTTAATGCGGGAATAAGATTGAAACAGAATTTCCTAAAAGCGGTTTTTTGGGACTATCCAAATTTCCAGAATGCCGAAACCATTAGATTGGCAGTGCAGAAGGCGCGGAGAAATAACGATACACTGACACTTAACTGGATTTTAGGGAGATTCCTCGAACGGGGGAGAGTGCGGGATGTTGCACTATTTTTTAATCTTCGTGAAATAAATGATAGTTTAGAGGCGCTCAGACTCTCAAAATATGCAAATAGGAAATGGCGGCGGTTGTTAGAAGTTTATGAAAATGTTGATTAGAGAAGATCCCAGCTGCTATGTATCCCTGGAACAGCAACAGTTATTACATGAACTGGCAGGAATCCAATTAATCAAGGAGAATTTCTTTCTGACAGGTGGTACAGCGCTTTCCGTTTTTTACCTGCACCATCGTACATCGGAAGATATAGATCTCTTTACAAAGAATGATGTAGATCTGGGTATTCTGGACCAAATTCTTAAAAGAACCTATAAGGATGGGATAAGTTTAGTTCAATCAGCGCCAATGTTTTTATCATATTTAATAAAAAACATTAAAGTGGATATTGTCATTGATCCACTAACAGAAGAATGTGAAAGAGATAATATCACCCTGAAAATAGGCAATAGAATTAATATTGATACAATTGACAATATTTCTTCAAATAAGCTGACAACGATGGTCAGTCGTTTTGAGATTAAGGATTTGGTGGATTTCTACTGTATCTCAAAAGAAGCCTGGGATTTTTCGGAAGCAATATTTATGGATTGCTATAAAAAAGCCCGTAAAAAAGAAGCATTATTAGATGATCCCGCTGCCGCAGCTTATCAGATTGAACAGACATTAGAGTTTGCACAAGCGATAATAGATAATTTTAAACCTATGATGAAAAAACCTATAGTATGGGTGGAATTAGAATCAACGATTAAGAAATATATACAAATCATTTATAATTTTCAGGAATGGCGGTAAATAGCAGAAATATTCTCATCAGATGCGGTGGATTTTTGAGATCAGAATGGGGCACCCTCATCGTCGTTCGTCCATCATCAACCGTCCTTTCTCATAAACATTCTTAACCTTAACCATAACTATAACCTTAACAATCCTTATATTTTGGTGACCTTGCATCGACCCTCAAATGTGGATAACCCCCAAAAGTTGAAGGATCTAATGGCATCGCTACAGGATATATCAAAGGAATTACCTGTGATTTTTCCCATTCATCCGAGAACGCGTCATCGATTAAATGGATTTTTTAATAGTGGTAATTCGCATAATCTGAATCTTTTAGAGCCTATTGGTTATTTGGATTTTCTTGCTTTACAGAGGAAAGCCTCATTAGTAATTACAGATTCAGGTGGCATTCAGGAAGAAACGACTTATCTAATGTGCCTTGCTTGACCTTGCGTAAAATTACTGAGAGACCAGTTACAGTTGAAATGGGTACAAATACTATCATTGGGGAAGATATTGATAGTTTAAAAAGTGAAGTGAATAAAATAATGGGTGAAAATTTTTCCAAAGCTGCGCATCCCGAACTATGGGATGGAGATGTAAGTCAACGGATTGTGGGAATAATTGATAACTGGTTTTATGCAAGTTAAAAGTAAAAGGTAAAAAGTAGATTTCCTCATACCTTGTTCTAAATTTTTACTTTTTACTTTTACCTTATTTTCTTTTCCTTTTTCTTGTTTCACCCAAAAAACCCAAGTATCTCTATTAATCCAACTAACATTTAATTTTAACCTCAACCTCAACCTTAAGCTTAACCTCATCTAGTACATTGTCTTTTCCTTTGTATATTT
>JADFJB010000111.1 GCA_022566355.1 candidate division KSB1 bacterium | reverse complement strand
GGAGTACTTTGCTTTAACAATGGATTGGCAGAAGCTGCACAGTGTATTTGTACACATAAAAGACTCCAAAACTCTAAAGGATGCTGAATCAATTTTCAGTAAGGATGGATTGAAGTTGTGGACTGTAGGTAAAGTGTATATAGCATTTAAAAGCGTTTAGGTATGAAACGATTTATAGACATTGGACATCAAATGTATGCAACAGACATGCAGCCAAAGGAGTTTTCTTTTTACTGTACCGTTTCCGATTCATACGAGCGTTTCAGTGATGAAGACGTTTGGGAAAGTGCAGCCGACTTTGAAAAGGATTATTTAGATGACGGAGGAACAGACCTACAAAGGTACATAGGGTTAATCCCTGATGAATTTAAAATCGCGGAATACAAAGCAGTAACCAAACAAGAATTCGGGGAGTTTATAAAGGAACTTTTCCTACTGAAGTTAGTCGTTTGATTGAAGATATCGAAATTTTGAAAAAGGAGTACAACTAGGAAATAAAAAATCGGGGCTTATTTAAATTTCCTGATTCTCACATTGATTTGCCTGGTCTGGTGGCGGGCATTGGCCCATTGTACCAGGATGGGGCTTTGGTATTTACCGAGAATAATTTGGCCTACCCCTGGCTGTTCATGATCGGAAACGAAAAGGCTGATTCTTCGTTTCATGCGGAAGAATCGGGAAGCCGGCATCCTGAAAATTGCAGCCAGAATTTTTTCCACAACGGATTCGCTAATCTTGAGAGCATCCATTAACTCATTAAAAACCTGGACCAAATCGTACTTTGCGTAGTTAATGGTTTTATTGGGTATAGCTGCAGGATTGAGAAGCATATGTTTCCCTTGTTGTGCCATAAATTGAAAAGGGTTTTTTAGAACTTCCGCAAGATCATGCCGCATAAGAAGCGTTTCGTATTCGTTTACAATTAGCGAAGAATTCATTTCATCGGGGGCCAAACAAATATCTACCATACCTTTTCTAACGTCTAACGAACGCAATTTTTCATTCAACTCATCAAAAAAACCACTGCGAACGGTTTTGAGATTAACCGAATCAACCGGATGTTTCGAGACCGGAACTGCTATTTGAGTTTGGTGGACTGTTTCCTCTTTGTCAAATCCTAAAATTGTAGTTTTTCTGGCTCGAGATCCATTTCCATTTACACCATCCAGATCTACGAAATAAACCGGTAAATCCGGTTTATTCTCATATTTTACACAATTTTTCAAACCAGAACTCATATAGATCAGGTGTGAATCGGCATTTTTCGGTTCATTTCTCTTTTCGGATTCAGATAGCTCAGTTCGAAGTTGAATTTGGTCATGACGATAATTTGCGCCCGAAGGGAAAATATTTTGAAAAGCACTGATGAATGGAGTTAAGTGTTCTTTAGAGTGTTTTAACCTGGAGCAAAGACTCTGCTCGAAATATCCGGCAGTGGTATGAAACGAGCAATAGTAGGATTTTTTATACTGATCCAGAAAATCGCCAAATTGTTGCCGTATTAATTCTTTAATATCGATAACATCAAAACGTTGTTTGGGGGTTATTTCTAATGCAATTTCATTGATAGATTGTGCCATAGTTATCAATCTTCCTTGAATTGTGAATTTGAAATTCCCAACGGTTAACTTATAAACTTGATTTTAAAAGAAGTACAATGTTTTCTTGTGCGGAAAATAGAAAAAATAATAATACATCATTTCATTTTATATTTTAAGAGGCAATATATCAAAACTAAAAACCAGATACAAGAAAAAATAACAACTTAGATTGTGTTTATCAAATTTAATAAAATTAGACTCCTTAGATTTCATTGGATAAATAATATTATACAATGATGTGGCTGATATTCGTTTGAAAGTATTAGTTGATTCTTATAACTTCAAACTTTAAATAATTTCAGTTATCGTTCAAATAATCCAGCTTGAATTAGAGTTTAAAAATGGAACATATGGAAAAAAATTACTATGAATTGCTTCAAGGCATTGGTGAAGATCCAAATCGTGAAGGTCTCAGGGATACACCCAGAAGAGCTGCAAAAGCATTTCATTTTCTAACCAAAGGCTACAATGAAAATACAGAGCAAATAATCAATGGCGCTGTTTTTAAATCTGATATGGATGAAATAGTATTGATAAAGAATATTGAGCTATATTCGCTTTGTGAACATCATTTATTACCATTTATCGGGAAATGCCATGTAGGCTATTTACCGAATGGCAAAATTCTTGGATTATCCAAAATTGCCCGGATTGTGGATGTGTTTGCCAGGAGATTGCAAATTCAGGAAAGACTAACAAAACAAATCGCTGATACAATAATGGATGCGGTCGATGCTGCAGGAGTTGCAGTCGTTATCGAAGCACAACATCTTTGTATGATGATGCGGGGAGTTGAAAAACAAAACTCGAGTATGATCACTTCGTGTGTCCTGGGTATGTTCAGGGAGAACTTATCAACAAGGGAAGAATTTTTTAGTTTGTTGAAATGAAGTAGACAATTAACCAAAAATTACTAAAAAATAATATGCCTTTGATTTTATTTTTCTTAACATAAATGCATAATGATTTTGGAAATCCTACCGTACCAAAAATTAATTAGATCGGATAACCGACTAATTTTCCTCAACTATAGAAAATTGTAATTGAATTATGATTAGAGTACCACAAAATATTGCCGAATTAGTGACCTATCAACCAGGAAAAAGGGCAGACGATATTACTGATAATCGACAGGAGAAAATTGCTAAGTTATCTTCCAATGAAAACACCTTAGGATCTTCCCCCAATGCAATAGCATCAATGCAAAAAGTGATCGGTGAAACCAATTGGTACCCCGATCCCTCTTGTTATGATTTAAAGGCTAAAATTGCTAATAAGTATAATATCACCATAGAAAATGTTATAGTTGGGAATGGTTCTGAAGGAATCCTTACGAATGTTTGTAAGGCTTTTTTTGAGCCAGGTGATGAGCTTCTGACAGCCAGCAATACTTTTGTTACTGTTTATATTATGGCCGAAGCTAATAATATTCCGTTGGTTAAAACTCCGATGAAACCAGGATATCAATACGATTTGGATGCCATCCTGTCAGCAATATCCTCAAAAACAAAAGTCATTTATTTAGCCAATCCGAATAATCCTACCGGTACCATGTTCAATGAATCTGCATTTACTCATTTTATGTCGCAAGTTTCCCCGAATATTTTGGTGGTTATGGATGAGGCTTATCATGAATTTGCCAGTGATTTATCGACGGACTACCCGAAAATGACATTTAAGGACTTTGGGAATATTATTACACTCAGGACATTTTCTAAAGCTTACGGCTTAGCCGGAATGCGAATTGGTTATGGACTCGCAGATCCGTTTGTCATTGATACTTTATCAAAAGTAAAATTAACCTTCGAACCATCTGTTCTTGCGCAAGCAGCAGGCTCTGGTGCAATTGAAGATGAAGAGTTTCTTAGCAAAACCATAAAGAATAATAAAATTGGCCTGGAATACTTCTCAAATGCATTTGCTGAAATTGGATTGCGGTATTTTGAATCGTTTGCTAATTTTATAATGATTGAATTTGAAAACGAAGCAAAAGTAACTGAAGTAGATCAATCACTTTTGCAGCGAGGCATCATCGTTCGGCCATTAAAATTCTTTGGTCTGCCAAATTGTATGCGGATAACGGTAGGACAACCGTGGGAAAATGTGATGTGCGTCAAAGCGTTAAAGGATATTCTCAATTGATTTTTACAAATGGAGAAGATGACTAACAGTAATATTGATCCGAATTTTGATTGGACAAAAATTGCCAGGTATATTTTAATTTCCAGAGAGCTTGATGAAATTGAGGAGACAACACTCACCCCGAAAGGAATAGTCCTTTATCAATTTTCCGCCAGGGGCCATGACCTCAGCCAGGTTTTGCTTGGATCACTGCTAACCAATAAGGTTGATGCCGCAAGTGCTTATTATCGATCTCGACCATTGCTTTTGACGTTGGGATTGGGAATCGAAGATGCTTTTGCTGGTCCAATGGCGAAATCAGGTGGAATTAGTGACGGAAGGGATATTGGTGTTGTTTTTAACTTTCCCAATAAGGATGGAGCGATAGTTATACCCATGGCAGGTGATGTTGGTTCTCAATTCACACCAGCTGCAGGTTATGCCCAGGCTATACTTTATCGCTACAATGTTCTAAAAGAAAAGGAATACCAGGATGCAATTTCCGTGGTCTTAGCAGGGGAGGGCGCCGTCGCCACCAATGGCTTTTGGTCATCGCTTACCATGGCAACCACACTCAAACTACCCCTTCTGTTCTACATAGAAGATAATGAATACGCCATCTCAGTGAAGGCAGACAAACAAACACCTGGATCTAATATCGCACAAAACTTAGCTTCGTTTAATAACCTGCATATCCTCGATGGTGATGGCTGCAATCCTGGCGAAGCTGCCAGTAAATTGTCCGATGCCGTGAGCTATGTTCGACAGCATAAAGGACCTGCCCTAATTCGTTTGACGGTCCCGAGATTGAGTGGCCATTCCGGCCAGGATACGCAAGCCTATAAAACTGATGAATTCGTAAAGGAAGAACAAGAGCAAGATCCCCTTAAAAAATTAGTTCAATACCTGGTACCTACTTACTTCACAGAAACTGAATTTTCGAAATTCAGATGTGATATTCAGGATGAGGTCAACCATGCATTAACCGCTGCATTAAATCGTCCGGAGCCGGATAAAAAGAAGGTGGCAAAATATGTGTTTGCCGAGAATAATGACGATGAAACACCAGATCTTCAAATGAAGGGCGGTTTAGCTGCAGAAAGATACACATTTCCTGAATCAACTGATCTCCCCAATCCTGAGCCAACACGAATAAATATGGTAACGGCAATTCGTCGAACTCTGGAATCCGAATTGGAGACCAATCCAAAACTGCTTGTTTTTGGTGAGGATGTGGGAGTTAAGGGTGGTGTCCATGCGGTGACCATGGGATTACACGAAAAGTTTGGCGAGGAACGGGTTTTTGATACCAGTTTGTCAGAAGAGGGTATAATCGGCAGATCGGTCGGAATGGCAATTGCCGGTTTAATGCCGGTAGCCGAGATTCAATTTCGAAAGTATGCAGATGCTGCAACAGAGCAGCTAAATAATTGCGGCACGATTCGTTGGCGAACAGCTAATCGATTTGCAGCGCCAATTGTAGTACGTTTGCCAGGAGGATTTTTCAAATGCGGCGATCCCTGGCATAGTGTGTGTGGTGAAGTCATCTGGGCGCACGGACACGGTTGGCAGGTTTTTTATCCTTCGAATGCTGAAGATGCTGTCGGGTTGTTACGAACAGCTATGCGCAGTAATAATCCAACAATCTTTTTTGAACATAGGCATATGTTGGATACCCCCTGGGCCCGCAGACCGTATCCTGGTGATCATTTTGCTTTGCCAGCGGGTAAAGCAAAGATCATTCAGGATGGAAATCAAATCAGCTTGATTACCTGGGGCGCCATGGTGGAAAGGTGCGAACTGGCTGTAAAACTAGCGGGATATTCCGTTGAAATCCTGGACTTGAGAACCATTATGCCCTGGGATAAAAATGCCGTATTAAATTCAATAAAGAAAACCAGACGTTGTTTAATTGTTCATGAAGACAATTCGACCGCAGGTTTCGGTGCGGAAATCGCAGCCGTCGTCGCTTCAAAATTATTTTTAGACCTGGATGCGCCTGTTGAAAGATTAACGACACCCGATGTTCCTATTCCCTACAATGTTGGATTGATGAATGCTATTTTACCGAATGTTGATACCATTGCCGGTAAGATTGGTGAAATGATTAACTTTTAAATAATCAAAGAACGATAAATTTTCATGGCAGAAAAAATAGACATTATTCTTCCCGAATCCAGCCAGGAGGGTACGGAATCAGTCATAGCCAGTTGGTTGAAGAATGTTGGCGATCGTATTGAACTCTACGAGCCGATTCTGGAAATCAGTACGGACAAAGTCAATGTTGAGATATCATCTCCAGCTGATGGTGTATTGGTTGAGATATTAAAACATGAAAATGAGCAAATTGAGATTGGAGATATTTTAGGTCGAATCCAATTGGTTGAAGAGGGTTCTGAACAGAAAGAGATCGCACCCATCCAGCCTGCAGATAAAATTCAACAAATTACAGAAACAGTACTATCTGATTCCGAATTTACCAACCAGGAAACAAGGCTTAGTCCTTCTGTACGTAGATTGGTAAAACAACATAATATAAATGTAAGTCAAATTAAAGGATCGGGGAAAAGAGGGAGAATCTCGTTTCAGGATGTTGAGAATTATTTAGAAACATCTGTCAAAGATCAACCAAAAGAAGCTGTAATTGACAAACTAACTGATAGAAAAATTGCACACACTCCTATGCGATTGAGCATTGCACATCATATGGTGGACAGCATGCTTAAAACCGCGCCACATGTTACGGCTATTTTTGATGCCGACATGTCGGCTGTAATTGCACATCGAGAAAATCATAAGGAAGATTTTCAACGAAGAGGGATTAAACTGACCTACACAGCCTATTTTGTGAAAGCAGTAGTTGACGCATTGCATGCTGTCCCTGAAGTGAATAGTTGTTGGCATGACGATGGCCTGGAATTATTTGCGGATTGCAACATCGGTATTGCCACTGCTCTGGAAGGCGGATTGATCGTTCCGGTTCTTCACCAGGCTCAAAACCTCGATCTTTATAGTATCGCTGAAAAGTTGCAGGATTTGACCAATCGAGCCAGGAACAACAAACTGGAGCAGCATGAAGTGCATAATGGAACATTCACCATCACCAACCATGGCGTTAGCGGCAGCTTGATTGCTACGCCTATTATTAACCAACCGCAATCTGCTATACTAGGAATTGGCAAGTTGGAAAAACGAGTGGTGGTTTCAGAAGTGAAGGGAACAGACAGCATCCAAATCAAACCCATGATTTATGTCACACTTACCATCGACCATCGGGCTCTTGATGGATTTCAGGCCAATACGTTTCTAACTAAATTTGTTGAGGTTTTGGAGAATTGGGGGTAGGGAAGCATTAGCGATGCCAGAATAATAAGTAAAGCAGCATCAACTTATAAATAGTATATGATATTGATTGGTTTATGTTTTCCTAAAGGCTTGAATTGCTTTAGAAGTAAAATCAGACAACACCAACCTCCCGCTTGTTTCTGCTCTTTTGGGTAAAAGCTCTTCCCAATGTTCCGTACCCTCCCAAAATACGGATTTTAATTCAGCCATTGCTTCCGGGTTAAATGAAGCTAATTTTTTACAGAGGTCGTCTACGGTATTATCTAATTTTTCCACTGATTCAACAACATCCGTATAGAGCCCATGCTGTTTTGCCCAATTGGCATCGCGCCAATCGGCATCGATGCTCATTGCGGCATAGGCGCTTTTACCGATTTTCCTCTCAACGGCCGGTCCAATAATGAATGGGCCAATCCCAAGCGCTAATTCGCTGAGTTTAATCGATGCGTTATTGGTTGCAATGGCATAATCTGAAGCTGCAACAATGCCAACACCCCCGCCAACTGTTTTTCCGTGTACGCGAGCAATCACAAATTTTGGACAATTCTTCATCGCCATAATAACACCCGCAAAACCCATGAAAAAATCTCTGCCATTTTCCATGCTGTCGACTGCCATCAGCTCATCGAATGAGGCGCCGGCACAAAAAGGGCCGTCTCCACCGCTTCGCAGAACGACGACTTTGACTTCATCATTTTTCGCCAGGTTATTTATTTCATTGGCTGTATTTTTGAGAAGGTCACCCGGGAGAGAATTTTTCTTGGGGTGGTAAAAAGTAAGGGTGCCGATGCCTTTATCGATTTGAACAGTAGTTGATCCGGATTCAATCATGAGACTCCTTTTATAAATTTACGTTACTTCAATGTAAGTGCTTGAAGAATTCGGTTCTGGAATTTGCTCGCCATCATTTGTAAAAGATTCAAGATGAAATTGAAGTGCTTCTTTGATAAGATCAATTACTTCATTTTTAGTTTCTGCTGCGGCAACGCAGCCCGGCAAATCAGGGACATACGCACTATAGTTGCGTTTCGCTTTCTCAATGACGACCATGTATTTCATTTTACTTTTTACTTTTCTCTTATTCCTTCTTTTGCACCAATGTCAAAATTGTATACACCGCAACCGTAACCTCATCCTGGTTGAGCACTTCAACAGCCCATTCGACAATGCCCTGTGGAATATCATCTTCTTCGCGTTTTTGTTTGACTGTTTTCCTCTTGCAGGTCAGTTTTACATAAATCGTATCGCCAATATAAACTGGCTCAGTGAAGCGCAGGTTATCCAAGCCGTAGTTAGCCAGAACCGGACCGGGAGCGGGATGGACAAAAAGTCCGGCTGCAGCAGAAAGGACAAAGTAGCCATGAGCGACTCTCTTTTTAAACAGGGATTCCTTCGCCGCGATGGCATCCATGTGGGCATAGAAGAAATCGCCGCTGATGCCGGCAAAATTGACAATATCACCTTCGGTAATGGTTCTGCGATGGGTTACCAGCGTCTCACCAATTTCCAGTTCTTCAAAATATTTTCGGAATGGATGAATCCGGTCTTGCGGTTGAGCGGCGCCTTTCATCCACTCATTACTTACTTTTGTAAGAGTAGTAGGAGAGCCCTGCAGAGCGGTTCGCTGCATGTAATGCAGAACACTGCGGATGCCTCCCATTTCTTCACCGCCGCCGGCGCGTCCGGGACCGCCATGGATTAAGTGAGGCATGGGAGATCCATGTCCGGTAGATTCTTTGGCACATTCTTTATTGATCACCATGATCCTGCCATGGTAAGGCGCCAGGCCCATGACGACATCTTTTGCCACAGAATCATCGGCTGTAAACAAGGAACCTACCAGGCTTCCTTTCCCCAATGCCGCGAGCTGGATGGCATCATCCAAAGACTCATATGGCATTACCGTACTAACCGGGCCGAAGGCTTCGACATCATGCGGCGTTGTCTTGTTAAATGGATCTTCACAATATAGCAGGGTAGTGGGGGAGAAGGCGCCCAACTCAATATTTCCGCCGATGAATTCCATTTGTTGATCGTATCCAAAAACCAGTTCGGAATCCCCTTTGATTTCAGCCACTCTTTCATGTACTTCCAGCACTTGTGGTTTTCCAGCTAAAGGCCCCATCCGGACTCCTTCAATAGCAGGATCGCCAATTTTGATTTTAGATAAGCGCTCTTGCAATGCTTTGATCACATCTTCAGTCATGTTATCAGGAACAATTGTCCGGCGGATGGCAGTACATTTCTGTCCCGCTTTAACGGTCATTTCATTGGCAACTTCTTTGATAAACAGTTTGAATTCTTCCGTGTCCGGATTGGCATCCGGCGCAAGTATCGAGCAATTCAATGAATCCGCTTCCATATTAAACCGGATCGATTCTTCGATGATCGAGGTATGGGCCTTTAGCTTTCTACCGGTCACTGCGGAGCCGGTAAAGGTAACCACATCCTGACTGGTTAAATGATCGAATAAATCACCCACGCTGCCGCAGATCAATTGCAGCGCTCCTTCAGGCAATATCTTCGATTCGATCATGGCCTGCACCATCTTTTCGGTCAGATAACAGGTGAGACTGGCGGGTTTAATAATCGCAGGCATTCCGGCCAAAAATGTCGGCGCCAATTTTTCCAGCATGCCCCAACATGGGAAATTGAAGGCGTTGATATGGACGGCAGTACCGTTTAATGGTACACAAATATGCCGGCCAACAAATGTGCCATTTTTCGAGAGCGGCTCCAAATCCCCTTCGACATAGAATGTCTCATTGGGCAGTTCCCGGCGGCCTTTTCCTGAGTAGACGAAAAAAGTCGCAATTCCGCCCTCGATGTCGATCCATGAATCTAATTTTGTTGCGCCTGTAGCTGCTGAAACGGCGTAAAATTCAGTCTTTCTTTCCATTAGATATTTTGCCATTTCTTTGAGCATGATGGCGCGTTCATGAAAAGTCATCTTCTGTAATTTAGGCCCTCCAACAGAACGGGCATACTCCAGCATCGATTTAAAATCCAATCCCTGGCTCGACACTTCCCCGACTTTATCGCCATTAACGGCATTAAATACTTCGGTGCCATTTTCACCGCTGGTATGCCATTTCCCTTCTGCAAAGCTTTTTATTTTCATGGGTTGCCTATTGTTTATTGTCTAAAATTAGTTTAATAATTTTTAATGATTCACTATTTAAGTATATAAAACATAACTACAGTAACATATAAAAATTGCACTTATCAACATCAAAAAAGTCATAATTTGACCACCCCTGACCCCTCCTTGTTAAGGAGGGGAAATTCCTCCCCTTGATAAGGAGAGGTTAGGAGGGGTTATTGGATACTACCCCTCTATAACCCATTTCAAAATTACGTCACCAAAGTTATGAAACAGACGACTTAGTAAGCAGTTCTTATTATTTCTTCTCCAATTTCATACAAATATTCCGGTGAAAAATCAGCTCCATTAGGCCACTCGATTGTATTGATTTCTGAATTCACTTTCACTTGTTTAAAAACATTAACATCCTTCAACGGTTCAAAAACTTCACCAAATAACTCATCTTTTAAATCAATATCTTTGATTACACCATCGTTGAATTCTAATTTGATTTTGTATCCCCCTAAATAAGAAACACTTTTTACATTTAGAAACATAATTTCTCCTACACTAAAGGCTTAATTTTTTTCAAATGTTCTCCACCCACATGGTACGTGGGACATAATGGTATGGCAGGCTCTACCCACTTTTTCAAACTCCAACTATGTCTCTCCGTGCTTATCCTGGGAGTGGATCAAGATTCTCCTTTCAGATCCCGGAGAAGCCGTTCAAATGATTTTTTGTAGGAATCATGGTCTTTCCAATTTGAGAAATCCGGAATATAATATTCGCGAACTTCATCGGCGAGATTGGTAACGGTTGCCGCATCGAATAAATCCCATTTTTCCAGTGCAGTATGATTAACTAATGTAATAGGAAAAAACATCTTGCGGTCTTCTTTCTTTTCCCGCTTTCTTGCTGTTTTAATTTCTTGGGCAACCCAATCGCTGTTCATACTGTTTTTAGAAAGGATCAGTAAAAGCTTGTCGTAAGTTCTTATTGCCTGGTTAATCTGGTCATAAATCTTTTTACCGCCTTTTAAATCATGCGGGGCATACCAACACCTCACCCCTTTATTCTGTAGGTCGGCATGGAGTCTTTCCGCAAACTCCTGGTCTTTGCTTGAGTAGCTGATAAAGCAGGAGTAATACTGTATGGGGTCTTCCCGCAAGACGCTGATATTCTTAATGATGAAATCCGGCAAGCCGCAGCCACGGAGGAATTTTACCGGGAGATTGCCTGATTTTATTAACGTACGATGATCTATAGTGCTAGGGCCAAAATGTTTACACGAATCTGTATTTATTGCATTCGATAAATTGACATTTGAAAAAATAGTCTCGAATAGCCATGCTTGTTTTAAGTTCGCTTCTGTGAGGTCTGCTTCTAAGAGGATTGTTTTTGCGAGGATTGATCCTATGAGGGTCGCTCCTATGAGTTTTGCTCCATAAAGACTTGCTTCTTCGAGGTTTGCTCCGTTAAGGTTTGCTCCTTTGAGGTCTGCTCCATTGAGGACTGCTCCAATGAGGTTTGCTTGTGTGAGATCTGCTTTAAAGAGGTTTGCCTGTCTGAGGTTTGCTTCGTTGAGCTTTGCTTCTGTGAGGTTTGCATATGTTAGGTCTGCTCTAAAGAGGTTTGCTTGTTTGAGGTCTACTTGTATAAGGTTTGCTCTACTTAGGTTGGCATCATTGAGGTTTGCTCCTATGAGGTCTACGCCTGTTAGGTCAGGTATAATGTCCGGATTTTCTTTCCGCCACTTATTCCAGGCCTCTACACCTTGTTTAAGAATTTTTAGATGTTCGGAGTTGGCCAGTTTTTACCCTTCATCAGATCTGGTTATAAATTAATCCGTTTTGGATTTCACTAATTAAGTATTTTCCTAATGCAATTGGATGTACTTCAGAGCATTATATATTTTGACAACAATCTTTTAATTTTTAAGAATATATACAAACCATTCCCATTGTGATAACGCTTTTATAAAGGTAATAAGAAATGACAAAATTAATGAAAGTTGAAAAAATGGTGATTTTTCTTTTTCGAAAATTAATTTGCATACGTAACCTGTAAATCGGGTTATAGGTTTTACTATTAAACCTAGTACGATGAATATTCCCATATAAAATACTACGGGTATGAACGTCGTTAGAAGAATGGGTATCATAGGATAATATTGGTTTACGTTTGAAATATTTAATGTTATAATTTTAATAAAAAAATTGGTTGAATCTATAACCTGAATAAAAATTGCACTTATGTTTCCCGATTCGATCGTTTTTAGGCAAGCATGCAGTAATATGGTCAGTAGGGCGCTTATAATTATATCAAGCAAAGCTACTAACTCAATTTTATACTCACGGTGTGCAATCCAGGAAATGAGTTTTAATGAAATTGCAAACTTACTTTTAGAAAAACTAAAAAAAGAAGGTATAATTTTTCACTTTAATTCTAAACCTTTAGAAATTATAAAAAATAAAATTAGGATAAATAACAGTAAAGCAAAATGGTTAATAAAAATACTATAGACAATATAATAGCTTTATCAAGCGATTTACGCTGGAAAATTGGTGACGATTTTCATGATGGTCTTGCTGAAGGAATCTATGCTGATGCTTCTGAAATTGCAAATGGGTCTGTAAGTATTGATAATGAAAAAAAACGGTTTCGTTTAGATACTAAAATAGATAAAATTGTAACCAGTAAAACTTGGGGTTTCCCAATCATGTTTATGATTTTGGGTGTGATTCTTTGGCTTACTATTATTGGAGCTAATTATCCTTCGGCAATGTTGGCGAATTTATTGTTAGATAATATGCATCCAGCACTAAAAGGTTTAGCTTCAAGCATTGGAATGCCTTGGTGGTTAGATGGGTTTTTAATTGATGGCGTTTATCTTGCAGTAGCCTGGGTAATTGCTGTAATGTTACCACCAATGGCAATATTCTTTCCAATGTTTACACTTCTCGAAGATTTTGGTTATTTGCCTAGAGTTGCATTTAATTTGGATTATATGTTTAAAAAATCCGGAGCACATGGTAAACAAGCGTTAACTATGAGTATGGGTTTCGGGTGTAATGCCGCTGGAGTGGTAGCAACTCGAATAATTGACAGCCCAAGAGAACGATTAATCGCAATTATCACTAATAATTTTTCTTTATGTAATGGTCGTTGGCCAACGCAAATTTTAATTGCTACCATTTTTATTGGAGCTGTAGTTCCAGCTTCTTTTTCTGCAATTGCATCGTTATCGGCAGTTATTGGTATTGCAATTTTAGGAATATTTTTCATGTTTTTTACGTCTTGGGCATTAACAAAAACAGTTTTAAAAGGAGAAGTTTCCACGTTTAATTTAGAGTTACCACCATATCGTCCACCACGGTTTTGGAAAACTGTTTATACCTCTTTAATCGATAGAACTATAATTGTTTTATGGCGGGCTATACTTTTTGCAGCACCGGCAGGAGCTGTTATTTGGTTGATTTCAAATATTTATATAGGGAACGAAAGCATAGCTACTCTAACGATTAATTCTTTGGATGGTTTTGGTTTTCTTTTAGGAATGAACGGTGTTATTTTACTGGCATACATTGTTGCTATTCCAGCAAATGAAATTGTGATTCCAACTATTTTAATGTTAACAGTTATGGCAAGTGGGATTCCTGGAGGTGAGGGTGTAGGAGTAATGTTTGAATTGGATTCGGCAAATGCAACGGGAGATATTTTAAAAGCAGGTGGCTGGACCTTACTAACAGCAGTTAATTTAATGTTATTCAGTTTGTTACATAATCCTTGCAGTACAACCATTTATACCATTTACAAGGAAACCAACAGTGTAAAATGGACAACGGTTGCCTCAATTTTGCCTGTAATTATGGGATTTGTGATTACATTTTTAGTGGCACAAGTTTGGAGATTGTTTTAATAATAAGAAAATTAACTGCTTTCAACAATAAACTAAATTTGTTTAATGACAACCGCAATCATCTTCTCCACAAGAGTTGCTACCGCTTTTCTTTGGCTTCCACAAGAATTTTTTCACTAAAAACAAAACAGCAAAGCTCACTGTAATAATCACAAATATAGTTTGTAGGGTACTATTCATTATTTATTAGTCGTTTTATCCGTTTAAACATATCTTTTTATTTCAACAACTGAAAAGCTATTAAAGCTACAATATAAGCAATTGCTGTCATTCCAAATAATTGACTTAATGGCCATTTCCAGGTATTGGTTTCCCGGCGGGCTATGGCCAGCGTACTCATGCACTGAAGAGCCAGTACAAAAAATACGAGCAGGCTCGCCGCGACCAGTGGAGTGTAGACGGGACTTCCATCGGGATACCTATCAGCCTTCAGTTTCTCGCGCAGGATCGGGCTGTTTTCATCCGAATCCCCAACGCTGTAGATGGTTGCCAGGGCCGAAATGATCACCTCCCGCGCCACAAACGCAGAAATAATCCCGGCGCTGATCTTCCAGTCAAATCCCAGGGGGCGCATTACGGGTTCGAGTGCATGACCCATCATGCCTATGAAACTGCGCTCGATGCGGTATCCCGCCGCGTCGATATCAAGTTGTTGAATGGAGGCCCCGAAAATCAGCGCTGCCGCCTCGCCATCGTCGCCAGCGGCCACAGACGCGTCATAGGTCTCTTGAACAGCGATCCGCCGGACTTCGAAAGAAGGGTCCAACTCGACGCTTGGGTACCGGGCCATCAGCCAGAGAAGGATGCTCATCCAGAAAATGATTTTTCCCGCGCGGACAAAGAAAGCCTTGCTGCGATCGATCATGCGCCACAATATCTGGCGGAGCCTGGGCAGCCGGTAGGGAGGCAATTCCATGGCGAAGAAGGATGAATCCCCCTTGAACACGAATCGGGACAATACCCATGCAGCGAAAAAGGACAGCACCGTTCCCAGGAGATACATGGAGAACATGGCAATTCCCTGATAAGAAAAGAGGCCCAGTAGGGTCCCTGTGGGAAGAAACGCTGCGATGAACAGCGTGTAGATGGGCAGCCGCGCCGAGCAACTCATCAACGGCGCCACCAGAATTGTCGCGAACCGATCCTGTCGGTTCTCGATCGTTCGCGTGGCCATGTTCCCGGGTATCGCGCATGCGAAGCTCGATAGCAGTGGAATGAAACTCTTGCCGTGAAGGCCGACCTTGCTCATCAGCCGGTCCATGATGAACGCCGCTCGGGCCAGGTACCCC